>NZ_BMJQ01000032.1 GCF_014643535.1 Aliidongia dinghuensis
CGACGCCACTGGGCTTGCGAAAGCTCGTACCGCTTGGTCATCAACCAGACCCCAGATCGAAGAATCTGGCGTCTCATGAATCACATATTCAGCCATCCGTGAATCCTGAATGTCGATTGATCCTAGTCCTCGCGCGCGTCGAACGCGGCGCGCGCTGCCACGATGGCCGGGCGGTTCTCCATCGCCCATTCGCCCAAGCCCTGCAGATGGACGAGCAGCGTGCGGCCGAGTTCGGTCAGCGCATAGTCGACACGCGGCGGCACGGTCGGGAAGACGGTGCGCGTGACGAGCCCGTCGCGTTCCAGGCCGCGGAGTGTCAGGGTCAGCATCCGCTGCGAGATGCCGTCGGCGCCGCGCCGGAGCTCGTTGAAGCGCATCGGACCGTCCGCCAGCAGGCGCACGATGAACACGGTCCATTTGTCGCCGGCGCGCGCCAGCACGTCGCCGACCAGCCGACAGGTTCCGATCTCGTGAGGCGGCTCCTTCGCCTGTTTCAGATCCTGCTGGGGCGCGCGGATCGGCCGGAGGTCGGGCTCATATTTGTTCCCTAGGCTCAAGAATGTGCCTCCTTGCGTGAGATCGTCTCGGTATTCAATTTAGCCTCAGTTACAAAATGTGACTATCCACCACCCCTGTCAATGAGGCCAAACGCATGAGCCAGATTCTTGTCGTCACCGCGAGCCCGCGCGGCTCGGCTTCCTATTCGAACCAAGTCGCAGACGCGCTGGTCGCCAAGCTCAAGGCCGAGCGGCCGGGGGCGACGGTCGTCGTGCGCAACCTGGCGGACACGCCGCTCGACCATGTCGGCGAGGCGTTCGTCACCGGCCGTGTCCTGCCGCCGGCCGACCGCAGCGCCGCCCAGGCGGCGGCCATGGTCCCGTCCGATGCGGCGATTGCCGAGGTCAACGCCTCGGACGTCATCGTCATCGCCTCGCCCATGTATAATTTCGGCGTGCCCTCCACGCTCAAGGCCTGGATCGACCATCTGGCCCGGCCCGGCGTCACCTTCAGCTACAGCGCGAACGGCCCCGAAGGCCTGATCAAGGGCAAGAAAGTCTATCTGGTCGAGGCGCGCGGCGGCGTCTATTCCGAAGGCCCGTACCAAGTCCTGAATTTCCAGGAGCCTTATTTGAAGGCCGTCCTGGGCTTCCTCGGCATCAAGGACCTCGAGACGATCACGGTCGAAGGCATCGGCTACGGCCCCGAAGCCGCGGAGAAGGCGCTCAACGGCGCGCTCGGCAAGGTGGCCGCACTCGCAGCCTGATAAAAAAACGGGCCCGGGGATCGCCCGGGCCCGCTCGCTTGCGTTAGTGCGTCTTACTTGGCGACGACCCGCTCGGTCCAGCCGTGGGCGTCGTTGGTCAGGCCGTACTGAATGCCGACGATCGCGTCATAGAGCTTCTGCGTCAGCGCGCCGGTCTTGCCGCCGTTGATGAGGATCTTCTGGTCGCGATAGCCCAACTCGCCGACCGGCGAAACGACGGCGGCCGTGCCCGTGCCCCACATCTCCTTGAGCGTCCCGTCCTTGGCCGCCTCCATCACCTCGTCGATCGAGACCTGGCGCTCGGAGACGCGGAGGCCCCACTCGCGCATCAAGGTCAGGATCGAATCGCGGGTGACGCCGGCCAGGATCGAGCCGTTCAACGGCGGCGTCACGACCTCGTCGCCGATCTGCACCATGATGTTCATGGTGCCGACCTCGTCGAGATACTTGTGGTGCACGCCGTCGAGCCACAGCACCTGGGTATAGCCCGCCTTCTTCGCGACCTCGGCGCCATAGAGGCTGGCGGCGTAATTGGCCGCGGTCTTGGCCGCCCCGGTGCCGCCCGGCACGGCGCGGACATACTGGTCGGTCGCCAGGATCTTCACCGGGTTCATGCCCTCGGCATAGTAGGGCCCGACCGGCGACAGGATCAGGAAATAGATGTAGCGCTTGGACGGCCGCACGCCCAAGAACGCCTCGCTCGCGATCACGGTCGGCCGGAGATAGAGCGCCGTGCCCGGCTTGGACGGAACCCAGGCCTCGTCGACCTCGATCAGCTTGTGGAAGGATTGCAGGATCATCTCGGGGTCGAGCTGCGGGATGCACAGGCGCTCGCACGAGATATTGAGCCGCTCGGCATGCTTCTTCGGACGGAACAGGCGCACCGTGCCGTCCTTGCCGCGGAATGCCTTCAGCCCATCGAACACCGCCTGGGCGTAATGCAGCACGGACGCCGCCGGATCGAGCGTGAACGGCTGGTAGGGCTCGATCCGCGCATCATGCCAGCCCTTGCCCTCGACATAGTCCATCACGAACATATGGTCGGTGAATACCGTGCCGAAGGCGAGGCTGTCGTCCGAGGGGCGGGTGGCGGGCTTGGTCGTGCGGGTGATCGTGATATTGGTCATCGGCTTACGGTCTCCTGGTCCCCGACTCTTGAACGCCGCCTTTTCAGAGACGGCCGTTATTCCCATCATGGCACCGCCGGCGCGAATTGGGGGTTGATCTTCGCTCAATCCGGAATCGACTTCTTGGATTGGGTTGCGCCTGCGATAAGGCGCCCGCGCCCGATGGCTACGGTATCAAAAGGCCGCTAGTCCGTTATGCCCGACGATCGCCAGACCTAACCCGCGGTTCGGAGGCCTGACGGTGTGTTCATTGTATCGGCTTTCCACTACAGACTAAGACCGATGCGGTCCTAGGGCATCTTGAAGTCGATGTGAAATTTGTGATGCGTTTGCTCAACCGGGACGCCGTTGCGGCTTGCCGGCTTGTATCGAGCGCCGGAGACGTATTCTAGCGCCGCCTTCGCGAATGACTCATTGGTGCTGCTGACGACAACGCAATCCTTTGTCATGCCTTCTACGGTGACGGTGCAATCGACGTCGGCACTGCCGTTCAAACCTTGCGCAAACATATCTGCGGGATAGCGCAAGCTATATTGAGGCGGTTGAAATCTTTGGTCAGGAACCTTTGCTGGAGGGCTGGAACAGCCGCTGGCACCCGCCACAAAGAACGCTGCAGACCAGAACATTTTTCTATTGAACATGCGAAAACACCCCGGCCCCAACCGCAGTTCATCCTATGCGAGTGGTCAGTCGACTCGCAACACTACCAGCAAAGCCCGAAGGGCGTAGAAGGACCTACGGCGGCGTGACGACAAAACGCGTCGCGAAGCCACCACCGCGCCTATCGAGTTCACGGCAATGCACCACGACCAACGGTCGTTTCCCTGAAACCCAGCCCCTGGTCCCAATAGGGTTCCTTGCCGATACGCTCGGCCAGGAACTCGGTGAACAGCCGCACACGCGCCGCCAGATGCCGGGTCGGCGGATAGACCGCGTGGATCGCCTCCTCGCGCGTCGGCCAGTCGGCCAAGACCCGCACCAGCCGGCCCTGGGCGATCAGGCAGCCGACCAGGAAGCTCGGCAGGATCGTGATGCCGTGGCCGGCCAGCACGGCGCCCAGGATCAGATCGCCGTTGTTGGTGAGTAGCCGGCCGCGGACATTGACCGGCACCCACTCGCCGTCGATCAGGAACGACCAGGAATCCGCCCGATGGCTGCCGGAATAGAGCACGCAGTCGTGGTGCTCGAGCTCCTCCGGCCGCGCGGGCGCGCCGTGGCGGTCGAGATAGTCCTGCGTGGCACAGCAGACGACATGGCACGGTGCGAGGCGCCGGGCGATGAGCGAGGAATCCGGCAGCCGACCGATGCGGAGCGCCATGTCCCAGCCGCCGCCGATCAGGTCGAGATGGCGGTCGTCGAGATCGATATGGACCTCGAGCGACGGATGCGCCGCCATGAACTCGAAGATCGCCGGCTGCAGATGCAGGAGCGCGAAGCTCAAGGGGGCCGCAATGCGCAGCATGCCGCGCAGCTCCGTGCCGTGGCGCGTCGCCCGCTCCTCCGCCTCCGCCGCTTCGACCAGCGCGCGCTCGGCGCCTTCGAGAAAACCGATGCCGGCCTCGGTCAGCGACAGGCGCCGCGTGGTACGATTGATCAGCCGCACGCCGAGCCGCGCCTCCAGGTCGGCGACGCGCTGGCTGACGATCGACTTGGAGAGGCCCAGGCGCTGGGCCGCCGCGGTGAAGCTCTGCGCCTCCGCGGTCCGCACGAACGCCTGCATTTCTTCGAAGCGTCCCATGGATTGACCTGACAAGCAGAACAGTGTGTTCCGGAACAAGCGGATTATCCGGAAATTGCCGACAGCCTACCTTGAGACCGACGGATTTCCTATCGCCGTTTGAGGAGCGATCCCATGAGCAAAGTCCTGGTTCTCTACTACAGCAGCTATGGCCATATCGAGACCATGGCCGAGGCGGTCGCCGACGGCGCCCGTTCCGTCGCCGGCACGACAGTCGACGTGAAGCGCGTGCCGGAGCTGGTCCCCGCGGAGATTGCCGAGAAGTCGCATTTCAAGCTCGACCAGAAGGCGCCGATCGCCACGGTCGACGAGCTGCCGAGCTACGACGCGATCATCTTCGGCACGCCGACCCGCTTCGGCAACATGGCGGCCCAGATGCGCAACTTTCTCGACCAGACCGGCGGCCTCTGGATGAAGGGCGCGCTCATCGGCAAGGTCGGCAGCGTGTTCGCCTCGACCGCGAGCCAGCACGGCGGCCAGGAGACGACCATCACGTCGTTCCACACCACGCTCTTGCACCAGGGCATGGTCATCGTCGGCGTGCCCTATTCCGAGCCGCGTCTCCTCGACAACAGCCAGGTGAGCGGCGGCACGCCCTATGGCGCCACCACGATCGCCGGCGGCGACGGCTCGCGCCAGCCGACCGAGAACGAGCTGGCGATCGCCCGCTTCCAGGGCGCCCATGTGGCGAAGATCGCGGCCAGGCTCGCGGTCTAACCAGGCGCGCGTTCTAACGAGAGCGGGCCGGGATCAGCGGATCCCGGCCCGCTTTGCTTTGCCCAAGAGCGCGCTGAGATCGATCATGCGCGCCATCGCCTCGTAGCCGGCACGGTTCGGGTGCAGCTTCTCGCCCGGCCCGCCGGTCGTGCTCTCCGGCACGAATTCCGCCTTCATCTGGCCGGTCGCCGGATCGAGCGTCGCCCGGTCGAAATCGGCAACGGCGTCGAACAGGCCGCCGCCGCGGATGAAGTCGTTGAGCTGCTTGCGCTTCGCGTCCTGCGCGGCATCGCCGTGCCCGGCGCCGGTGCTGCCGAGGGCCGTGGTGACGGTGGCCCCCATGACTGCGACGCCCGGGAACTTGGCGCGGATGCGGGCGACACCCTGCTTCATGCCGTCGATCACCGCCTCGGCCGACGCGTTGCCGTTCCGGCTCAAGTCATTGATGCCCTCGAGCCAGATGACGGCCGTGACGCCGGACAAGCCGAGCACGTCGCGATCGAGCCGGGCGAGCGCCGACGGGCCGCCGGCAGAAGGCTTCTGCGGCGAATAGTCGGCGGGCCCCAGCACTTGGTTGCCGCCGATGCCGGTATTGGCAACGGCGACATTGTCGAAGCCCTCGGCCTGCAGCCGCTGCAAGAGCACGTCCGGCCAGCGGTCGTCGCCGTTGAGCGTCGAGGCAGTGCCGTCGGTGATCGAATCGCCGAACGCCACGACCAGATGCGCATCGCGCGGCGCCGTCATGTCGACGGCATTGAGGAAATACCAGGACGCCGTACTGAACGGGAAGTCGAGCACGCCGTCCGCATCGCCTTTCGCGCCGGCCCCGGGAGCAGTCACATACGAGGTCGTGAGCCCCTTGGCATGCCAGGTCATCGGCCCGCTCACGCCCACGACATGCAGGCTGACCGCCAGCCGGCGGCCAATCAAGCCCGTATCTGGCTCGCCATGAACGAACGGCAGGGCGACCGGGTCGCTCCAGACCTCCTCGCCCGGCAGCACGGTGACCGACGGCCGGCCCGCGAAGGTGACCGGCCGGTTGCTGCCCGGCACCAGGACCGAGCCGGAGCGCTGCAGGCCGACATGGACGCCGTCGAACGTCACCGGCCGCGTGCCGTAGGCATTGGACAGGCGAAACCGGGCCTCGCGGCCCCACAGGCTCGGCCGCACCATCAGGCGGAAGGTCTGGTCGTGCGCACCCTCGTCCGCGACCGGAAAGGCGAAGCGCAGATCGGGCTGGGCCGAGGCATTGCCGGTCGGGTACGGGCCCTGGACGGACCCGGTCCAGCCGGTGATCCAATGCGGCATGGTAGCTGCTCCGGCTGAAGCGATGCCAGAACAGGCAAACGCGAGGGCGATGAGGAAACGCGGCAGGCGCATCAGGCACTCCTCCCCAATATGGACCTGACGGCGCTTCCGCGCTTCGTTCGGCGATGCTTAGATATCACAGCATCGGTGATGGCGCAAAATTACACACTTACGTTGTTCATTTCCCTCTTGACGCGCCCTCAACCACGAATTAAATTCGTCTCATAGCGCCGATTTGAGCAACAGCTTGCGGGCGCTTTACAAATGCAGCTAAAGCGAGGCGACACCGCCCCGGCAACAGCTGCGGCGGTTTTTTTGTCGCCGCGGATCCCCGCCCCGACCAAGAGACCGTCCGTCCTTTGAACCAGGGGCGCCGGCTTGCCATCGCCGCGCCCCGTCGAGAGGGTGCGCGCGTCATGTCTGGGTTTGCCTCGTTCCTTCGCCGATCCCTCGCCGCCGCGGCCGTGCTCGCGGCCTCAGCGCACAGCCCGGCCAAGGCCGAACCGCTCGAGGTCCGGCTCGACTATGCCTATTACAATCCGGTCAGCCTCGTGCTGAAGGACAAGCACTGGGTCGAGGAGGCGCTCGGTCCCGACGTGCATGTCACCTGGGTCCTGAGCGCCGGCAGCAACAAGGCGCTCGAGTTCTTGAATGCCCAGAGCCTCGATTTCGGCTCGACCGCCGGCGCCGCGGCATTGCTCGGCCGGGCGAACGGCAACCCGATCAAGGCGGTCTACGTCTATTCCAAGCCGGAATGGACGGCGCTCGTCACCCGGTCCGACTCGCCGATCAAGACGGTCGCCGACCTCAAGGGCAAGCGCGTCGCGGTCACGCGCGGCACCGACCCGCACATCTTCCTGTTGCGGGCGCTCGCTGGCGCGGGCCTGACGGAGCACGACATCAAGATCGTGCCGCTGCAGCATGCCGACGGGCGCCTGGCGCTCGACCGCGGCGACGTCGACGCCTGGTCGGGCCTGGACCCGTTCATGGCGCAGGCCGAGCTCGAGAACCACGACCGGCTGTTCTTCCGCAATGCCGACCTCAACACCTACGGCGTCCTGAACGTGCGCGAGGCATTCCTCGCGGCCCATGCGGACGTGGTCGAGAAGGTGATCGCCGCCTACGAGCGCGGCCGGCATTTCGCGCTCGATCACAAGGCGGAACTGGCCCAGGTGCTGGCGACGGCGGCCAAGCTCTCGCCCGAAGTCGCGGCACGTCAGCTGGAGCGCACCGACCTCTCCTCCCCCGTCCTGGGTGACGGGCCGCGCCAGTCGATCAAGGCCGCCGCCGCAGTGCTGAAGTCGAGCGGCGTGGTCGATGCCTCGGTCGACCTTGACCAGGTGCTGGCCCAGCTGCTGGAACCGCGCTTCAGCCAGAAATACGCGAGCGCCCAATGACCGATCTCGCTTATCTGCCGATCGCGACACCGACAGCCCGCCCCGCGCGCCGCCTGCCGCGGAGCCTCATCGGCTGGATCCTGCCGGCTGCCCTGGTCGGCGTGTGGGAGGCGGCCGCCCGCGCCGGCCTCGTCGCACCCAACCATCTGCCAGCGCCCAGCACGATCGCCGCCACCCTGGCCCAGCTGGCGCGAAGCGGCGACCTCGTCGCCCATGTGGCGGCGACGCTCGGCCGGGTCGGCCTGGGCTTCCTGCTGGGTGCAGCAGCCGGCACGCTCGCGGGAGCCGCAACCGGCGCCTCGCCCACGCTGCGCCGGCTCGTCGACCCGCTGGTCCAGGGCCTGCGCAGCGTGCCGTCGATCGCGTGGGTGCCGCTGTTCATCCTGTGGCTCGGCATCTTCGAGGCGTCCAAGGTGGCGCTGATCGCGGTCGGCGTGTTCTTCCCGATCTATCTCAATCTGATGGGCGCCGTGGCCGGCGTCGACCGCAAGCTGATCGAGGTCGGCCGGGCGCATCGCCTGTCGCGGGCGAGCCTGGTTTTGCGCGTGCTGCTGCCGGCGAGCCTGCCGGCCTATATCCTGGGCCTGCGCGGCGGGCTCGGCCTCGGCTGGATGTTCGTCGCTGCGGCCGAGCTGATGGGGGCCAGCGAAGGACTGGGCTTCCTGCTGGTCGACGGCCAGCAGACCGGCCGCCCGGCCGTCGTCATCGCCGCGATCCTGCTGTTCGCGCTGCTCGGCAAGGCGAGCGACGTGGCACTCGCGGCACTCGGCCAACGGCTCACCCGCTGGCAGGACACGGAGGTGGTGCGATGACCGAGCTTCTGGAAATCCGCGGCCTCGCCAAGCGCTTCGACGATCGGCTGGTGCTGGGCCCGCTGCATTTCGCGTTCGAGACCGGCGAGACGGTCGCGGTCATCGGCCGCAGCGGTTGCGGCAAGAGCACGCTCCTACGGCTCATCGCCGGGCTTGATGAGCCCAGCGCCGGCACCGCGACGCTCGGCGGACGACCGATTCGGCCGGAGGATGTTGCGGTCGTGTTCCAGGAGCCGCGGCTCATGCCCTGGCTCTCGGTCGCCGACAATGTCGGCTTCGGCCTCAGCCATCTCGCGAAGGCCAAGCGGGCCGAGGCGATTGCCGAGGCGCTCGCCGTCGTGGGGCTCGCCGATGCTGCGGCGAAATTACCCAAGCAACTCTCGGGCGGCATGGCGCAGCGCGTGGCGCTTGCCCGCGCGCTCGTCGTCCGGCCACGCCTGCTGCTGCTCGACGAGCCATTCAGTGCACTCGACCCCTTGACCCGCACGGGGCTGCAGAACCATCTGGGCGAGGTGCGCGACCATTACGGACCGACAATCCTGCTGATCACCCACGACATGGATGAGGCACTGGCGCTCGCCGACCGGATCATCGTGCTCGATGGTCCGCCCGGCCGGATTGTCGCCGAGTTCGCCCCGCGCCTGGCCCCCGGCATCAAGCGCACCGCCCCTCAGTTCCAGCGCTGGAAGGACCGGCTGACCGACGTGCTCGGCCTCGACACGCTCGGCCCGGTGGACGCTCCGGCGCACAATAAGATCACCAAGCTGGAGGAACACCGCCATGCAGTCTGACGATCTCCGCGCACTCCAGGCCCCCTTGAAGGCGCGATACCGCGAGGATCCGACGGCGGCGCTCATCACCTTGAAGGCGTCCGGCGACCTCGACGGCCCGGGCCTCACCTGCAAGGTCGACACCGGCAGGGCGCTGGTCGAGGCCGGCCTGCATCCGGCGACCGGCGGCGACGGACTTGCCGCCTGCTCCGGCGACATGCTGCTGGAAGCGCTCGTCGCCTGTGCCGGCGTCACGGTGCGCGCCGTTGCGACCGCGCTCGGCATCACGCTCAGGGGCGGCACGGTCAAGGCCGAGGGCGATCTCGACTTCCGCGGCACGCTCGGCGTCGACAAGCAGGCGCCCGTAGGCTTCAGGGCGATCCGCCTCGCATTCGAGCTCGAAACGGACGCCTCGGCCGAGGATCTGAAGACGCTGCTGAAACTCACCGAGCGCTATTGCGTTATCTACCAAACGCTGACCGCACCGCCCCAGATCGCGGTGTCGCTTGACGCGGCCATTTCCGAAACCGAAGGGGAACCAGCCTATGCGTCCTTATGAACGCGCCGGCATCGAGCCCGATTTGCAGGAAATCCTGACCGATCCGGTGCTGCACGCCGTCATGAAACGGGACGGGGTCACGACCGAGGCGCTGCGCGCCGCGGTCCGCACGGCCCAGATCCGCCTGGGCTTGGTCGCACCCGTCGAGCTGGTATCCTCGGAGGAGCCTCAAGAACGGCGTGGCCGAATGCCGGCGATCTTCGGCGGACGGGACGGCGCGGGCCCTTGGGCAGGAGCCGGCCGATGTCGGGCGAGCGGTCCCCTCCAGCTGAAATGCGCATGAGGAGCGACTGAAGCCCCAAAAAAAACCGGCGCCTGGGATTGCCTCCCAGGCGCCGGTTTCGTTTGTGCCGTCCGCTCAGCCGCGCAGCATGGCGACCAGGACCTGGTCGCGCCGCACGAAGTGATGGTAGAGCGCCGCCACCGCGTGCAGGCCGATCACGATAAGCAGCAGGTTACCGATCAGGCCGTGCAGATGGCCGAGTTGCCGGGACAGGTCCTTGTCCGGACCGATGAGCCAGGGCAGTTGCACAAGGAAGTAGAAGTTGATGGCCCGCGTGCCGGCGCTCGACCAGAGCCAGCCGACGAGCGGCTGGGCGAACAGCAGGACATAAAGCGCATATTGCGTGGCGCGCGCCGCAGCCTTCTGCCAGGACGGCAGCTCGCTCGGTATCGCCGGCACGCCTGCCGCGAAGCGCCAAACCACCCGAACCACCGTCAACGCCAGCACCGTGATGCCGAACGACTTGTGCAGCTGCACCGCCGGCAGGCGCAGTTCCTGCGGCAGATCGTCCACCGTCCACGCGATCAGGAACAGTCCGACGAACAAGGCCAAGGTCAGCCAGTGCGCCCATCGGCTGAAGGCGCTATAGGAAGCGTTCAGTTCGTCCGGCATGGTCATCGTCGCTAATTCCCTATCCTTTGGCGTTCGTTCTGCTATCTACGGCAAAAATCCGGTCGGTTTGATGAGATTCTCCAGCGTGCAATCTTTCGATACAATTTTCCTTGGCCCCGGCTGCGCCCCATGATCGCAACGTTGATCGGGGCGGCCAGCGTCGGTGCCTGGCTCTATCTCTTGCTGGGCCGCGGCTTTTTCTGGCGCGTCGAGGAGGCGCCCGAGGCGGCCGGCCCGATGGTGAACGCCCGGGTGACCGTCGTGATCCCGGCCCGCAACGAGGCCGACGGCATCGCCCGGACGGTGCGATCGCTCCTGACCCAGAACCACCCAGGCCCGCTCACGATCGTGCTGGTGGACGATCATTCGACCGACGGCACCGCGGACCTGGCACGCGCTGCAGCCCGCGCCGTCAATGCGGCGGACCGGCTCATCGTCCTTCCGGCCCGCGACCTGCCATCCGGCTGGACCGGCAAGCTGTGGGCGGTGAGCGAAGGGCTCGACCGGACGCGCGAGACGGCGCCCGACTTCATCCTCTTGACCGACGCCGACATCACGCACGCCCCCGACAATGTTTCGACGCTGGTGCGCCGGGCGCTCGCCGACGACCTCGACCTCACCTCGCTCATGGTGCGGCTGTCGACCGAGACTCTACCGGAGCGGGCGCTTATTCCCGCCTTCGTGTTTTTCTTCTTCATGCTCTATCCGCCGCGCTGGGCGGCCAATCCGGCGTCGAAGCTGGCCGCCGCCGCCGGCGGCTGCATGCTCGTCCGCCCGGCGGCGCTCGAGAAGATCGGCGGCATCGCGGCGATCCGCGGCGCGCTCATCGACGATTGCTCGCTTGCGGCCGCGATCAAGCGCGCCGGCGGCCGCATCCGGCTCGATCCCTCGACCCGGACGCGCTCGAGCCGCGTCTACGGCTCCGCCCGCGAAATCTGGTCGATGATCGCGCGCACCGCCTTCACTCAGCTGCATTACTCAACGCCGCTGCTGGTGGGCACGCTCCTGGGCTTGGGTGTGACTTATTTGGCGCCGCCACTGCTCACGATCTTCGGCCAGGACAAGGCGCGCTGGCTCGGCATCGTGGCCTGGCTCGCCATGGCCGCCTGCTTCTATCCGACCGTCCGGCTCTACGACCGATCGGCCGCCTGGGCCTTCGCCCTGCCCGCCATCGCTCTCTTCTATTCGGCCGCGACCTTCGGCAGCGCCGTCAATTACTGGCGCGGCAAGGGTGGGCAGTGGAAGGGACGCGCCCAGGCAATCCGCTAAAGTCCCCGAAGCATCAGGTCGGCGCCGAGCGCCAGCAGGCCCGCGAAGAAGCAGGTGCGGAACAGGGTCGGCCGCACGCGCCGGCGCACCCATTGGCCGATGCCCATGCCGGCGAGCGCCGGCAGGACCGCCAAGGCCGACCGGACGATCGTCGCCGCGTCGAACGCGCCGTCATGGCCCAGGCCTGCGGCAAGCGCCAGGGTCGAGACGGTGAAGGACAGGCCCAGCGCCTGGATCAAACCGTCCTTGTCGAAGCCCAGCGCCTGGACATAAGGCACGGCCGGCAGCACGAACACGCCCGTCGCTGCCGTGACGAGCCCGGTCGCCGCCCCGATCAGCGGCGACAGCGGCCGCTCCCACTGGGCCGAAACACGCAGCTGCAGCCGGGTGAGGCCCAGCAGGGCGTAGAGCGCGAGCGCCAGGCCCAGCGCCGCCGTGGCACGCCCGGCCGGCCCGTGGGTCAGGAGGCCCGACCCGGCCCAGGTGCCGAGGCAGATCGCGAGCAGCATGGGCCAGAGCCGGCGGGCGAGACCGCCGAACCGCGGTCCGGCGAGGAGCTGCCACAGGTTGGTGACGAGCGACGGCACGACGAGCAACGTCGCCGCCTCGCCCGGCGTCATGACGAGGCCGAGGAGCCCGACCGCGACCGTCGGCAAGCCCAGCCCGATGACGCCCTTGACGAAGCCCGCGACCAGGAAGGTGGTGGTGACGAGGATCAGGAAAAACCAGAGATCGGACATGATCCAGAGATTGTGCGGTAAGCTTCATCGGCACAATGTGGAATTTCCCGATCCAGCCTTCGGAATAACCGAAGCCAAGCGAGCGTCACTATGCCGTTCGACCTGACCGACCTGCGCCTGTTCCTCCATGTCGTCGAGGCGGCGAGCATCACGCGCGGCGCCGCGGCCGCGAACATGGCACTGGCTTCCGCGAGCGAGCGCATCCGCCATCTTGAGGATCGCCTCGCCGTCCGCCTGTTCGACCGCGGCCGCCGCGGGGTCGAGCCGACACCGGCCGGCCGGGCGTTCGCCCATCATGCGCGCCTGATGCTGCAGCAGATGGAGCGGATGCGCGGCGAAATGGCGGACTATGCCCGGGGCCTCAAGGGCCACGTCCGGCTGCTCGCCAACACGGCAGCCGCGATCGAATTCCTGCCCGAGGCGCTCGCCGGATTCCTGGCGCAGCATCCCCATATCGATATCGATCTCGAGGAACGGCCGAGCCACCAGATCGTCGACGACGTCGCCGAGGGCCTGGCCGATGCCGGCGTCCTCGCCGACATCGTCGATCCGGGCGAGCTCGAGACCCATCCGCTCGCGATCGACCGGCAGGTCCTGGTCGTGCCGCCCGACCATCCGCTGGCGGGCGAAACGGGCATCGCGTTCCGCGATGCGCTGGCACTCGAATTCGTCGGGCTGGGCGCGGGCAGCGCGCTGCAGCAGCACCTGATGCAGCAGGCGGCCCGCCTGGGCCGGCCGCTCGCATTCCGCGTCCGGGTCGGCAGCTTCGAGGCGATCTGCCGCCTGGTCGAAGCCGGCGTCGGCTGCGGCATCCTGTCGGAGAGTGCGGCCAGGCGTTATCGCCGCTCCATGGCGATCCGGATCGTACCGCTCACCGACGACTGGGCAACCCGGACGCTGAAACTATGCCTGCGGCGCGACGCGGCACTGCCCGCTCATGCCCGGCAGTTGATCCAGCATCTGCGAGCCTCCAGCCTATAGGTTCGCCCCGAAGAAGCGCAGCAGCTGCGCCTCGACCTGGGCCTGGACCGCAGCCCGATCGACGCCGGGCGGATCGAGGCAGCGCGGCTCGCCGGATCGCGCCGTCGACGGGCAACTGTCGGTGAAAACGAAATGGCCGCCCGGCACCGTCTCTAGATCCGGCGCCCGCGGCAGCGCCGCCGCAAGTCCGAGCGCATTGGCGTCGCCGGGCAACTCGCTCGCCGCCGGCCGGACGAGCAGCACGGGCAGCGTCACGCCCGTGAGCCCGTCGCGTTGGAACAGCGCCGCGAACGGATCGAGCAGCGCGATCGCCCTCAATGCCAGCCTCGGCGGCGGCGGCGGTTGCCCATCGCTCCCCACCCCGCCGCCGGCCGGCGCATGGTTGCAGGACATGACGTCCGCGGGATGGGCCTCGCAATAGGCATGGAAATGGCGCCCATCCGGTGTGGCGCCGGCAAGTTCGAGCGTCACGGCGCCGCCGAGCGAGAATCCCAGCATGCCGAGCCGAGCCGCATCCATGTGCGGGGCAAAACGCGGGTCGGCCAGCGCGGCTTCAAGCGCCTGGGCGACCTGGGCTGCCCGCCGGGGCAACCGGGCGGTCCCATGGAACGGCGCCACCACGACGAACCCGTGCTGGGCGAGCGCCGCCGACAGGCCGGCCAGGATCACCGGGCTACCGCCGGTCGGACCGCCGCCGTGCGACAGCAGCACGATCGGAAACCGGCCGTCGGCGACCGGTGGCGACAGGTTCGATGAGACCGCATCGGCAGCGCCGGCGGCGAAGGTCGGATAGCGGACGATCGCGCCGTCCGGCATATCGACCGAGCCGGGGATTACGCCGGCCCCGGCGTGAAATGGCGGAGCCTCGGCCAGCGCCGCCCGCGCCGATACGATCGACAGCAAGATGGCGCCGACGATCAAGGAGCGCACGGCCGGACCGCCCGATCGGTCAGAACTGCGCGGCACCCGACGGGCCGGGCTGATGCATCTCATGGGTTGCGACCGGTACGGCCGGAATCGGCGCGGACACGGCCGGTGCCGCGGCTTCCGCGGTCGGCGAGCGCCAGCAGGTCAGCGTCCAGGTATCGGTCGCCTCGCCGTCCTGCACGACGCGGCCGCCGAACTCGAATGTCGTCCGGACACAGCCGGGAGCAGACGCCGGATCGGCGCCGGCCGTGGCGGTTGCTGTCGTGGGTTCGGGTTCGGGCTCCGCCGCCAGCACCGCGACGCCGGCCAGCACGAGCCCGAGCAGGGCGACGATCTTGAACAGCGTCGCAGGCGTACTGCGTTTTTCGAGAGCTTCAGCCATATCGGAACTCCCATCAGTCCCCGGGCGGGCTTGAGGCAAGGCTCGGCCGTTGCCGGCCACGGCCTCGGGCCGCGCGGGGAGAATGCAGTCGGAATGTCTTTGTCTTGCTGAGACCGGGGCCCGCTGGTCAGGTAGGGGCCTCGTCGGGCTTCCGGTCGTGGCCCTAGGCGTTCAGGTCGCGGAACTTGCGGCGCAGGTCGAACTCATCCGAGGTCACCCGGCTCTCGATGTCGGACAGCCGACGCTCGAGGCCGCGAAAGCGCTTGCGCAATTCGCTGACGGTCAGGTTCGGCGAAACGCTGACCGTGCGCCAGAAGTGCTCCTCCCGCTCAGAGGCGAAGAGCTGCGCCGGCATCGGCTTCAAGAGCAGGGCCAAGAGGACGTAGGTGACCACGATCGGCACGAAGAAGCCGAACACCATGCCGAGGATGACCGCCAGCCGGACGAACTTGACCCGGATGTCGAAATAGTTGGCGAGGCCCGCGCAGACGCCGGCGATCTTGCCGCGCTCCGTATCGCGGTAGAGCCGGATCGGATTGCGCGACCAGTGGAACTGACCGGCACTCATGGCTTCTTCCTCCATTCGGGCGCGGTCGCATCGAGCAGCCGCTCCAAATTCTCGATGCGCGACTGCATCTTGTCGGCGATGTCCGCCATCTCGGCCAGGGTCTTCTCGCTCTCGGTCGTCAGCAGCTTCGCCTGGCGCCAGCGCGATCCGTAGTGCAGGAACAGCCAGATCGGCGCCACGACCACGGCGAACAGGATGCCGATCACCCCAATAGCTTCAGAAAACGGCACGGCACGAGGTCCTTTTCTTGAGATTGGCCGATCTGATCATGCGAGGATCAGTTCGAGCCCTCGGCCTTCTTGGCCAGTTTTTCCTTGAGCGCGTTCAACTCGTTCTCGACCTGGGTCGTGGCTTCGAGCTCGGCCAGTTCCTCAGCGACGGTCTTCTTGACGCCGATGTCGTAGACGTCGACCTTGCCTTCGAGCTCGTCCAGCGCCCGCTCGACCTGTTCGAAGCGCGAGAAGGCGTCGGTCACGCGCTCGTCGTAGAGCGTCGAGCGGATCTTGAGGCGGGCGGACGCCGTGGTGTGGCGCATCGCCATGCTCGCCTCGCGCGCCTTGGCGTCGGCCAGCTTCTGCTGCAGCTTGACCACGTCGTCGCTCTGCTTGGCGAGGCCTTCCTCGATCTGAACCAGCTGCTTTTCGAGAAGCGCCAGATCCGCCTTGAGCCGCGCCTTGATCTGCAGCGCACCCTTGGCGAGATCCTCGCGATCCTTGGAGAGCGCCAGCTCGGCCTTGCCCTGCCATTCGTCGATCTCGCCCGCGAGGCCGGCGATCCGGCGCTCGAGCTCACGCTTCTCGGCGATGGTCTTGACGGTCGACGACCGGACCTCGACGAGCGTGTCCTCCATCTCCTGGATGATCAGGCGGATGATCTTCTCGGGGTCCTGCGCGCGGTCCAGGATCGCATTGATGTTCGAATTGACGATGTCGCTGATGCGCGAGAACACACCCATCTTGCCACTCCTTTGAAACGCCGGTGGCAAAACTGCAAGCGCCACCCTCGCCAGCCTCAGTTCACATCCCGTGCCAACCGCTGCCGAGCCTACAACACCCTGGAATCATTGTATTTCGCATTCGTCTTGCAGCGATCATCTCGGCGCGATAGCGTGTTTCACCATTTATTGGCGATTCTCGCCACCGCCGGAGTCCTCCCCCCGTGTCGATGTCGATGGACCTGCCCGAGCTGCCGACCCCGCTCGGTCGAAGCCCGAGTTTCCTCAAGACCATGGCGACGATCTCGCTGCTGGCGCCGCTCAGCAAACCGGTGCTGGTGATCGGCGAGCGCGGCACCGGCAAGGAGCTGGTCGCCGCCCGCCTGCACTATCTGTCGTCGCGCTGGAACCAGCCTTTCGTCAAGCTCAACTGCGCAGCACTCTCGGAAAGCCTGCTCGAGGCTGAGCTGTTCGGCCATGAGGCGGGCTCCTTCACCGGCGCCCAGAAGCGCCGGCTCGGCCGGTTCGAGTTGGCGCACCGCGGCACGCTGTTCCTGGATGAAATCGCGAATGCGCCCATGAACGTGCAGGAGACCATCCTGCGCGTGGTCGAGTACGGCACGTTCGAGCGTGTCGGCGGCAGCGACACCATCCGGGTCGACGTGCGCCTGGTGGCCGCGACCAACGTCGACCTGCCGGCGCTCGCCGCAGCCGGCAAGTTCCGCGCGGACCTGCTGGACCGCCTGGCGTTCGACGTCGTGACCCTGCCGCCGCTCCGCCACCGGCCGGAGGATATCGAGCTGCTGGCCGAGTACATGGCGCTCGAGATGACCAAGGAATTGAAACGCGACGTGTTCCCGGGTTTCACGCAGCAGGCGATCGACCAGCTCATGGACTATGACTGGCCGGGCAACGTGCGCGAGCTCAAGAACGTTATCGAGCGCGCCGTCTATCGCGCGACCGATCTCGACGAGCCGATCGACGAGATCGTGTTCGATCCGTTCGCTTCGCCCTGGCGGCCGTTCGACGAGGCCTTGCCAGGGTCCCCGTCACCGGCGGCGCCCCAGGCCGTAGCGTCCGCCGCCCTTCCCCTCGCCGCTCCGGCGACACCACCGGCGCCGGTCGGACCCTATGACTTCTGCGAGCATGTGAGGCTTTACGAGCGCGATCTCTTGAAGCGCGCACTCGAGGCCAATGCGCATCACCAGAAGAACACGGCGCAATATCTGGCGATGACCTACCACCAGCTGCGCGCCAACCTGCGCAAGCACGGCCTGATCGGCGGCTAGCGCGCCCCAGCGCCTATCCGAGCAGGAGCTGCGCGACGCCGACCGCCTCGGCCAGGACCGCGAGCGCCATGAGCGCCAGGAACAGGATGCCTGACAGCAAGCCATCGGCACGCTCGGCCAGCGAAGGCGTGTACCCCCGCATCTTCTTCGCGGATCGGGCAGGCGAGACCCGGCGGCGGCGCGTCCGGACGGGCGACCGGGAAATCGAGCGGCTCGATGGGCCGGCATCGAAATCGAGAGCGGCATATTTCATCGCTCAGGCCCCCTGGTCCGTCGCGGAGGCATGCGCTTCGTTCAGCGCCTTCGCGCATTCCTCGCAGCAGACCTCCACGATCTTGCCGGCGATCGTCACGCGGATAACGTCGGCGTCCAGCGGGCAATCGCAGGCGGCGCAAGTCTTCTCGGTCATGCTCAGGTCCTCCCCTTCTGCCCGACCACCGGGCGAAGGAGAGCAAACCATTCCGGCCGCCGCCGGCGCTGTCAGATTCTTTAGCGATCTGCCGAGGGTTGGAGCCGGGCCATACCGGTGTCAGCGAAGTGCCGCCGAGCGCTGGAATTCGGCCGGGGTGCGGCCATAGGCCTGGCGGAAGGCGGCGCTGAAATGGCTGTGGCTCGAAAAGCCCAAGTCCATGCCGAGCGTGGTGAGATCGTCGTATTCACCCAGGAGATCGAGCGCCCGCGCGAGCCTCAGCCGCAGCTGATAGCGATAGAGCGGCACTGCCTCGACCTGCTGGAACACCTGCGTCAGATAGACGGGCGAGACACCGACTTCTGCGGCGATCTCGGCCAAGGTCCAGCGCCGTGCCAGGTCGGACGCCAGGACCAGCTTCGCGCGGTCGACGAGCTTCTGGTGGCCGACGCTCGCCCCGGCCGTATGGGACGTCCGCTCGCCGAGCGCCCGCCGCACCAGGGTCAGCGTGAGCGTTTCCGCTTCGAGCGGCTCGATCGCTTTCCGCCGCAGGCTATGCCGGAGCAGTGCCACCAGCACCTGGGCACGCGGGTCGATGCGGCGCCGCTGCCGGCGGAATGCTACGGCATCGCCAGCCACCGCGCCGCCCGGGCGCAGATGCTCCGTCGGCGTCAATTCCGCGAGCAGCGCCTCGTCGATCGTGAGCGACAGGCTGGCGTCGCCGCCCTCGACCGGATGGCTGATGCAATAGGCTTCGGCCTGGTTGAAGAACAGCACCTGGTTGGCTTCGGCCACCGCATCGTTGCGGCCCAGATGCCGCACGAACAGGCCGCGATAGGGAAACACCAGGGAGGTCGCTCCGGCGCACTCCTCAGCACTCTTGTGCCGGCAGTCGCCGGCACAGACGAAATCCCTGACCGCCACGGTGGCGGTATCGAGAAGGGGCTCGACCGAGAGTGCCGACATCGCGCGTTCCCAGGCGGCGGAGATCCGAGCGTCGAGCCGCCACCCTACCAGATGTCGCCGGTCGAGAGGATTGAACTCTTGTCCTCGCTTCTTGAACCGCGCCCGAGGCTGTGGCGCCGTCTCGTCGCCATCTTGTCGCTTGTCATCGCGTCCTCTCAGGTCTTACCTAGGCGCGATCACCCGTCGGGACGCAACCGAATCGGAAACGGTATCAAAGAACGCACAAGCATCTGACGGGCGGCGCGTCGGCGAACCTCGGATGATGCGCGCGCCACGACGAATTCCGGACCGACGGACGCTGCAACAAGAGGATTCGATTCCGTAAGAAAGCTGGCGATAACGCCCACTGCGAAAGAGAGGACGAACGATGGAGCGCTTCTCGGAGGCCTATAGGAAGTGCCGAAAAATATGCACTGACGGCAAGTTCTCGGACGAGTGGGAGAAGTTTCTCGAGAAGAGCGTCGCGGTTGGCAGCCTGCTCGGCAGCCACGGGCCGAACCCCAAGCGCGCTGGCGGCCTCGATAAGCTCCGCGAGAAGATCCTCTCGACCCCCGAGGGCAAACGGGGCGAATTGCTGATCAAAGCCGCGACCAACGGCAAGGCATCCGGCTCGATCCCGGAGCGTGCCGCGACGCTCAAGATGCTCTGGCATCTCTATCTGACGTCGGAGCGCGGCGGGCAAAACCTGTGGGTCTATTCGCCGCCGGTCGCCTACAAACAATGGGTCTATGACGAGATCGCGGGCGAACGCAGCACCTACGAGCCCAAGCTCGAGAAGACGTCCGAGGTCTACACGGAGCACGAGCGGCGGATCATGAGCACGGCGCTCGCCCAAGCGCTGCGGAGTGCCAACAATGCCGTGAGCAAGCTCGGGTCCGCCAACACCGCGACGCTCGACATCGTGCGGCGTTGGTTCGCCGACGAAAACACGACGGACGCGCAGGTGAAGACCGCCGTCCGCAAGCTGCTTTCGGGCTTCAAGAAGATCGCCGCGGTGTGCAATTCGAACCACCTGGTCTTCTCCGACGAGCCCATCGACCGGTCCGGCGGCGGCTGGAAGGATTATGCGTTCGTCGATCCGACCGAGACGCTCAACGTGGTCTACCCGCAAGGCGCGTTTCTGAAAGCCGCCGGCTCGACCGGCCGGGTCTGGATCTGCGTCGAGACGATCGTGCACGAGCTGTCGCACCGGGTCGTCCATACCGACGACTTCGCCTACGACAATTCGGGCCTCGGTCCGTCCAAGGATGCGGTGACGTTCAGCCACGCGATCCGCAACGCCGACTCGTGGGGCTATTTCTGCGTCGACCTGGCCGGCATGCTTGCCAAGACGGACCGCAATCGCGTGCTGACCAGGGGGCAGTTGCTCAAGGCGGCTTGACCGGCCCGGTTCAGCGCCACAAGGAGATGCCATGCCTTCGAAGAAAAAGATCGCCGGCCCCGAGGACGTAGAGCCCGTCACGGTCGGCACCGTCCGCTACGAAGCGCCGCACTGGGGCAAGGCCATGGGCCTCGGCCAGAACGGCGGGCACGTGACGGCCGTCGACATCGCGACGGGTAAGCCGCTCTGGACTGTCGAACTCTACAAGATCGAGTACCGGCCCAACATGGAGGCGGACAAGCAGGACACGTTCATCACGTCGCTGACGTTCGACGCCGACCATTCGCGCCTTGTGGCCCAGAACGATCGGGGTCTCCGCTTCGCGCTCGACCTGTTCTCGCGAAAGGTCACGCCGTTGTGAACAACCGGATGTCGATCGTGGCCGGCCTGGCACTGCTGGCCGGCGCGAGCGCGACCCTGGCGCCGGACACACTGCACGCCGCCGGCGACAAGGCATCGGCCGTCGGCGCATCGGGCCCCGCAGGCACGGCGCCGCGCCCGATGAAAAAGCGCGCCGGTCCGCCCGAGGTCGCACCGGTGGTCATCGGTTCGGTCCGTTATGAGCCGTTGCTAGGCGGCAAGGCGCGCGGGCTTGGGCAGAACGGCGGCGATATCGTCGCCCGCGATGCGAAGACCGGGGCCGAACTCTGGACGCTGCGCGTCTACAAGATCGACTATGCGGCCAATATGGAGCCCGACAAGCAGGACATTTACATCACGAGCCTGGACGTCGCGCCGGACGGGCGCAGCTTGCTTGTCACGGACGAGCGCGGGCGCCGCTGGCGGGTCGACACCGAAGCCCGGACAGCGACGCCCGAATGAACGGCAGCGGCGCGTCCCCCAAGGGAGCGCCCCGCTATCAACCTAGATCTCGATGTGATGGCACGCCGCGACATGGCCTGAGCCATAGTCGCGCAGCGCCGGCATCTCCTTGGCGCAGATCTCCGTCGCGCGCGGGCAGCGGGTGCGGAACGGGCAGCCCGACGGCGGGTTGAGCGGCGACGGCAGGTCGCCCTGCAGCCGCATGCGCGGTTTCACTTTCTCGAGCTTCGGATCGGGCAGCGGCACGGCCGAGATCAGCGCCTGGCTGTAGGGATGCAGCGGCCGGCGATAGAAATCGTCGCGCTCGGCGATCTCCATGACCTTGCCCAGGTAGAGCACCATGACTCGGTGGCTGATGTGCCGGACGACCGAGAGATTGTGCGAGATGAAGAGGTAGCTGAGGCCCAGCTGCTTCTGCAGCTTCATCAAAAGGTTGATGATCTGCGCCTGGACCGAGACGTCGAGGGCCGAGACCGGCTCGTCGCACACGAGCAGCTTCGGCTTCAGGATGAGCGCACGGGCGATACCGATACGCTGGCACTGGCCGCCCGAGAATTCGTGCGGATAACGGTCCATCCAGGCCTTGTTCAAGCCCACCAGCTCCATGAGCTCG
Source organism: Aliidongia dinghuensis (assembly GCF_014643535.1). Taxonomy (NCBI): domain Bacteria; kingdom Pseudomonadati; phylum Pseudomonadota; class Alphaproteobacteria; order Rhodospirillales; family Dongiaceae; genus Aliidongia; species Aliidongia dinghuensis. The sequence continues at coordinate 21,869 of NZ_BMJQ01000032.1, forward strand.
CCAACCTGGCGTCGGCGCTCCTCGGCGCTGTCCTTGCCCGGGAAGTTCAGGAGGGGGCGCTCGATGATCTGGCGCACGGTCATGCGCGGGTCGAGAGAGGCAAGCGGGTCCTGGAAGATGATCTGCATGTTGCGGCGCTCGAGCCGCAGATCCTCGCCGCCCAGCTCGGAGAAATCCTTGCCCATCCAGACGGTGCGCCCGCCGGTCGGCTCGACCAGGCGCAGCACCGCCCGGCAGAGCGTGGACTTGCCGCAGCCGCTCTCGCCCACGATGCCGAGCGTCTCACCCGGCATCAGTTCGAAGCTGACGCCGTCCAAGGCCTTGACCCAGCGCCGTTCGCCGCCGAACAGGCTGCGGCGCTTCATCGGGAAATGGACCTTGAGGTCCTCGATCTTGAGCAGCGGTTCGCTCATAGGGACACCAGTCATAGGCTCACGACATGGCAGGCGACGCTGCGCGTGCCGTTGTCTTGAAGGATCGGGCGCACGGTCTTGCAGCGCGGTTCGCGGAACGCGCAGCGCGGCTCGAACGGACAGCCGGCCGCTTCCTTGGCGACCGCCGGCGGCTGGCCCGGGATCGTGTGCAGCTCGCCATGGGTCTGCTCGTCGAGCCGCGGCGTCGAATTCAGCAGGCCGCGCGTATAGGGGTGCTTCGGGTCGGCGAAGAGCTCCTCCGCCGGCCCGCTTTCCATGATCCGCCCGCCATAGAGCACGATCACCCGGTCGCAGAGCGAGGCCACCACGCCCAGGTCGTGCGTCACCAGCACGACCGTCGTGCCGAGGTCAGCCGACAGATCCTTCATGAGGTCGAGGATCTGCGCCTGGACCGTAACATCGAGTGCCGTCGTCGGCTCATCGGCGAACAGGATCGCGGGCTGGCACAAGAGCGCCATGGAGATCATCACGCGCTGGCGCATGCCGCCCGAGAACTCGTGCGGATAGAGCCGGATGCGCCGGGCGGCGTCAGGGATCGAGACGGCGTCGAGCATCTCGATCGCCCGCTTCATCGCCTCGTCCTTGCCCATGCCGCGGTGCTTCACCAGCACCTCGGTCAGCTGCGTCGAGATGCGCAGGAACGGGTTGAGCGAGGTCATCGGATCCTGGAAGATCATCGACATGGACGCGCCGCGGAGCTTGTCCAGCTCCTCGTCCCTCATGCCGAGGATTTCCTGGCCGCGGAGCTTGACGCTGCCGGAGGCCTGGCCGTTCTTGGCGAGCAGGCCCATGAGCGACATCAGGATCTGGCTCTTGCCAGAGCCGCTCTCGCCGACGATGCCGACGATCTCGCCGGCGTTGAGGCTGAAGCTGACACCGTTGACCGCGGCGACCTTGCCGCTGTCGGTGCGGAATTCGACCCTGAGGTCGTCGACGGCGAGAATGGGCTCACCCTTGCGGACGGCGGTCGCGGGCCGCTCGGCGATCTTGGTTGCGGCCATCTTAGCGGTCCTTCGGATCGAATGCGTCGCGCAGCCCGTCGGCGATGAAATTGAGGCTGAACAGCGTCGCCGCCAGGAACAGGCCGGGGACGACCAATTGCCACCAGGCCGTGTCCATCGCCTGGGCGCCGCCGTCGATGAGCGTGCCCCAGCTCGATTGCGGCTCCTGCACGCCGAGCCCCAGGTACGACAGGAAGCTCTCGCCGAGGATCACTTCCGGCACCAGCAGGCTCGCATAGACGATGACGGGGCCGATCGTGTTCGGGATGATGTGCTGGCGCACGATCGAGAACGGCTTCATGCCGCCGGCGCGCGCCGCCTCGATGAATTCCTTGTGCTTCAAGCTCAAGGTCTGGCCGCGCACGATGACGGCGATGGTGAGCCACAGGAGCGCCCCGATCGCGATCAGGATCGATTCCATGCCGCGGCCCAGCACCATGGTCAACATGATGACGAAGAACAGGAACGGCAGGCTGTAGAGCACGTCGACGATGCGCATCATGACCGTGTCGACGGCGCCGCCGAAGAAGCCGGCGACGGCGCCGTAGCTGATGCCGATGACGATCGCAACGATGGTCGCGAGCACGCCGATCAGGAGCGAGGTGCGGCCGCCTTCGAGCACGCGGGCGAGCAAGTCGCGGCCGAGGTCGTCAGTGCCGAAGACATGGCCGGTCGTGAGCGACGGCGGGATCGAGATGCTGTCGAAGTCGGACGCGTTCGGGTCGAACGGCAGCACGAACGGCCCGAACGCGCAGGCGAGCACGATGAGCGAGAGCACGACCAGGCCGACCATGGCCATGCGGTTGCGCCGCATGCGCGCGAAGCCGTCCTTGAGCTTGGACCGGCCGCCGACGCCGGCGCCGTGCTCGGACTCATGGATGAGCTCAAACGCGGCGTCACTCATAGCGCACCTTCGGATCGACCAGCGAATACATGAGATCGACGACCAGATTGGCAATGATGATGAGCACGCCGTAGAAAATGACCGTGCCCATCACCAGCGTGTAGTCGCGGTTGGACGCCGCCTCGACGAAATAGCGGCCGATGCCGGGGATGGCGAAGGCACGCTCGATCACGACCGAGCCGGTGACGATGCCGGCGGTGGCAGGCCCGAGATAGGCCAAGGTCGGCAACAGGCCGCCCAGGAGCGCGTGGCGAGTGACGGTGAGCCGGATGCCGAGGCCCTTGGCGCGCGCCGTGCGCACATGGTTCGAACGTAGCGATTCGATCATGCTGCCGCGGGTCAGCCGCGAGATCGCGGCGATATTCGGGATCGAGAGCGCCAGCACCGGCAGGATCTTGTGCTGCCAATGACCGTCCCAGCCCGCGACCGGCAGCCAGCCCAAGGCCAAGCCGAAGATCAACTGGTAAATGGGCGCCATGACGAAGGTCGGGATGGCAATGCCGGTCATGCCGACGGTCATGACCGAGTAGTCCCAGGCGCTGTTCTGTTTCAGGGCCGCGAGCGTGCCCAAGAAGATGCCGATGCTCGCCGAGATCAACATGGCCCAAAGCCCGATCTCAAGCGAGATCGGGAAGCCCCGGAAGATCAGCTCGGACACGGTGTAGTCGCGGTACTTGAACGAGGGGCCGAAATCCAGGTGCAGCACGCCCCAGAGATAGCGGCCGAACTGCACAGGCAAGGGCTCGTCCAGGTGATAGGCCTTATTCAGGTTCGCCATCACCTCGGGCGTGGCCTTGCGGTTGGCGTCGAACGGCCCGCCCGGCGCCACGCGGATCATGAAAAAGGAAATGGCGATGATCGCGAACAGAGTCGGGATCGACACCAAAAGCCGCCGCAACAAATATCTCAGCATGAGGTCGCTCGACCCTCTCCAGCGGTCCCGTGCGTCCCGAGCGTCACCATGAGGGCCGGCATCGCGCGACGCGCAGCCGCACCTGACTGAAACCTCACCGGATCTCTAGGAAACGCGCACGCCGTCCGGCCTGGCAGCATCGGACTTGGGTTCTTGTTCTAGCTACCGTCCGACGCCGACCGGCCCGCGACGATTCATGTCCGGCTCATTACCAGGACTTGGCCTCCAGCGGCAAGGCGCTTGGCGGTCGCACGTCATCAAAAAGAAATGACGCGAAGGCTTTCGCCTCCGCGCCACTCTGTTTGTTACTTATATCGCCTGGGAAGCGAGGCACCGGCCCGAAGGCCAAACGCCTCAAATCTCGATCAGAACTTGACCGAGGTCTTCAGATAGACGAAGCGTCCGGTATAGTCGTAGCCGGCCGATCCCAGCGAGTTGGCGTTGAGCGCGCCGCCGACATAGGGCGGGTCCTTGTCGAACAGATTGTCGACGCCGACCGACAGATTCACGTTCTTGAACTTATAGGTCACGTTGATGTCGTGGTAGAACACGCCCGCGACCTCGTTGCCTTCGTAGTCCTCGGCCCCCTTGGTCGAACCCGTGCAGTTCGAGAGCGTGCCGTACTCGCAAGCCGACGTGCCGTCGTAGTTGTGAGCGCCGCCGTAGTAACGGGCGGTCCAGCCGAACGACCAGCCCTCACGCGCGAAGGTCACGTTGAGGAGCGCCTTCCAGCGCGGCTCAGCGCTGTCCGTCGACGTGTTGAAGGTGCCGGCCTGCTGGATCGTGGTACCGTTCGACGTCACCGTGTCGCTCAAGAGATAGCTTGCCTGGCCGTTGAAGGAGAGCATGCCCCAGGCCGGCAGGCCGAGCTTCTCGGTCGCGATCTGGTAGTTCATCGCGATGTCGATGCCGTTCGTGCTCTCGTCGCCGATGTTGGCATTGAGCGTATCGATGATGCCGACGTCGCCCGTGCCGACCGCGCGCGATCCTGCGAGCTTGCAGGCCTGGGCCTGGCTGACCAGGTACTTGACGTTGCCGTAGCAGGCAAGCAGCAGCGATTCCGCGTCGTACTGGCTGATCTCGTTGCGTACCAGTACGTCGTAGTAATCGACCGTGACCGAGAGGCCCGGCGCCCATTTCGGCTGGTAGACGCCACCCATCGTCCATTCCTGGGACGTTTCCGGCTTGAGGTTGGTGTTGCCGCCGATCTCGGCCGTGAGCTGGTTGACTTGAGTGACGGTCGAGCTGGTGGCGCCAACTGCGGCGAGCGATGCCACGCAGGTGGCGCTGCCGTAGAACTGGCCGCCCGACGCGCAGGGATCGAGAGCCGTGCCCGACGGGTTGGTCTGCGACTTGCCGGCGTAGAGTTCCTTGACCTGCGGTGCGCGGAAGCCGGTCGACTGGCTGCCGCGCAGGCGCAACTCGTCGGTGACGGCATAGTCGAGTCCAGCCTTGTAGGTCAGCGCCCGGCCATAGACCGTGTTGTAGTCGTAGCGGGTCGAGAGGTCTGCCGTCAGCATCTTGACGAACGGCAGGTTCGACAACAGCGGCGCATTCAGCTCGGCATAACCCGAAGCGGTCGCGTAGCCGCCCTGGGTCGGCTCGGAATAGACTGCCCCATCGCCCGACGCGGTGATCGAGTCCGGATGATCGAACATGTCGTCAGTCCGGTATTCGAAGCCGAGCGCCATGGTGAGCGGCCCCGCCGGCAGCTGATAGACCGGACCCGCGATGTTGCCGTAGGCGATCTGCTGGGTGATCTGGCTCGTGTCGGTGTTCGTGTAATACAGATAGTTGAGCTGCGACTGGGTGAGCGTGTTCGTGCCGAAGAAGTTTCCGATCGAGCAGCCCTGCTCGGTGCCGCACGGGTTGATGCCCAGCTCCTGCGACAGGTGATAGAAATTCACCTCGTTCGACACGCGATAGGTCGCCGCCGACTTGCCGTAGATGTAGCCGGCCTGCCAGTCGTACTTGCCGAGCAGTGTGCCCTCGAGCCCGGCCCGGAGGCGGTAGGTGTCGATGTCGTCGCTGTAGTACCGATTGCCGCTCAGGAGCCGGCTGTAGATGTAGACGTTCTGGTTGGTGGCGCCGTAGAGCGCCGCGGCGTTGGCTTGGTTCGTCGGGTTGTAGGGATTGGCGACCAGGTTGCCTGAGCTGTCGATGTAGTTCGCCGCGACATAGAGCCCGCTCGGGAACTGCGGGGTCAACACGTTCGAACCCCAGGGCTCCGGCGCCAGGAGCTGGGTCGACTGCCGGTTCGTGTAGAAGCCCTCGAGCACGGCCGTGACATTGGGCGCGATGTCGTAGTGGGCGGTGAAGTTGAGCTGCGTCCGGTCAAGACCGGCCGTCAGATCCTCGTGCGGCAGATAGTCGTAATAGACGCCGGCACCGGCGATGGCGATGTCGCCGGACGCCAGCCCACCACCCGCATAGACGCCCGGGGTTATCTGGTGCCCGAGCGTATAGGCGTCGCTCGCGAGGATGCCCGACGACAGGCCGTTGGCGAAATAATACTTGGAGCCATTGATCGTCGCGACCGCGCCCGTGACGCGGCTCGAGATGCCGTCATAGCTGTTGTAGTCGGCCTCCGGATGCTCGGAGATCGCCCAGGAGCGCGACGCGTTCAGGATCGGGTCGGTATGGTCCTCGCTGACGTTGACCAGGATGTTGCCGCGGTCGAAGTCGGCGCCGATGGTCGAATAGACGTTGTGCTTGAGGCCGTCGCCGTAGCTCGTCATGCCGACGCCGCCGCCGACCTCGACGCCGTTGTAGTGCTGCTTGGTGATGATGTTGACGACGCCGCCGATCGCGTCGGCGCCATAGATCGACGAGGCGCCGTCGCGCAGGATCTCGATGTGGTCGATCATCGAGACCGGGATGTTGTTGAGATCGACCGCGACCGACGTCGTCTGATTGTCGGTCTGCACATAGCGCTGGCCATTGACCAGCACCAGCGTGCGCTGCGGGCCGAGGTTGCGCAGGCTCACCTGCGAGGCGCCGAGGCCGCCGTTGTTGCTGTTGGCCGTCACGGCGCCGGTGAAATCGGCCGCCGGCAGCTTGCGCAGCACCTCCTCGACAGTCGTCGCGGCCGAACGGGCGATGTCCTCGCTCGAGACGACGGTGATCGGGTTGGCGCTCTCGGCGTCGGTGTTCTTGATGCGCGAACCGGTCACCTCGATGTTCTCGGTCTGCGGTGTGCTTTGAGCGACGGCCGATGCGGCCATGAACAGCGGCGCGATCGCCAGGATGGCGACCGAACCGGAAAGTCGGGTCTTGAGCGTCAAGGTCTGAGGCTCCTTTTGGCAGAGCTTGTGACGGGGAATCCCCCAAGGGATCGGCAGCGGCCGGTACCCCTCGGACCCGTGCCGCCGCCATGTGGCATGGACGCCGATTCGGCCTCCATTTCCCCAAGCACTGATAAAAAGAAAAAAGCGACTCAATGAGTATATTCGAGTCGTTATTCACGAAATTTTCTTGTGTGCCTCAAAAAACACAAACACACGACACTGATCATAAGTATATTTCATTTTATTTTATTTTATTAATCTGGAAATGTTTGAAACAAAGCAGGGAAAAACGCGCAAAACTGCAGCGGTGTTGTTTAAAAAATTAGCCAAAGCAGGCACTGTCTTTTTCAGGAAGATCGGCGGAACATCGGGAATTCCACGACATTGCCGACCGTCATCCGCGACGCGATCGCACCGAAACAGATCGAAACAGAGCGCTCGCATCGCCCTGGGCAAAGGCCGAGCAAAAAAAACGGCACGATGCTCGCGCATCGTGCCGCTCGGAGTTTCGCTCGGGCGGAGCGCCGCCCTTCCGGAGAAGAGCGGCACCTGCCGAGCGCTAGGCCTGGATCAGAACTTGATCGAGGCCTTCATGTAGACAAACCGGCCGGTGAAATCGTAACCGGCGGTGCCGGCTGCGTTGGTCTGGCCCGTCGGGAACAGGAACGGCGGATCCTTGTCGAACAGGTTGTCGACGCCGACCGTCACGTTGACGTTCTTGTACTGATAGGTGCCGCTGATGTCGTGATAGAACACGCCAGCCGCCTCGTTGCCTTCGAAGTCACCGGCACCGACCGTCGGGCAGATGCCGCTCGCCGGCAGGCTCGAGCAGTCGGCGGCACGGCTCACGTTCTTGACGCCGCCGTAGTAGCGGGTCGTCCAGTTGACCGACCAGTTGTCGCGCCGGAACGTGGTGCCCAGCAACGCCTTCCAGCGCGGCTCGGCATCGTCGCCGTTACCAAAGCCGAAGGTGCCCGCCTGCTTGACGGTATTGCCGCCGGAGCTAACCTCGTCGCTCAGCAGGTAGTTGACCTGGCCGGTGAAGTCGAGGTGACCCCAGGCCGGCAGGCCCAGCTTCGCCGTGTCGATGCCATAGGCCAGATCGAGGTCGATGCCGTCGGTGTTCTCGGCGCCGACGTTCGCGTTGAGCGCCTGGACCACACCGAGAGAACCGGTGCCGGCGGTACGCGGGCCGACCAGCTTGCAAGCCTGGGCTTGCGAGACCAGGTAGGGAACGCCGCCGTAGCAGGCGTTCACCAGCGACTGGGCGTCCAGCGTGCCGATCTCGTTACGGATCAGGACCGTGTAGTAGTCGACGCTGACCGACAGGCCCGGGATCCAGTGCGGCGTCGCGACGCCGCCGAACGTCCATTCCTGCGAGGTTTCCGGATGCACGCCCGGATTGCCGCCGGTCGCTTCCGTGATCTGGTTGATCTTGGTGAGCGTCGCCGTGGTCACGCCCGGCGGCAGCGAGGCCAAGCAGGCCGCACTGCCGGCGAACGTGCCGCCGGTCACACAGGGATCGACGCCGCCGACCTCGCCTTGCGACAGACCGCTATAGAGTTCGCGGAGCTGCGGCGCACGGAAGCCGGTGGAATGGTTGCCGCGCAGGCGGAAGTCGTCGTTGATGGCATAGTCGAGGCCGACCTTGTAGGTCAGCGACTTGCCGAACGTGGTGTTGTAGTCGTAGCGGCCGGACGCATCGGCAGTCAGCATCTTGACGAACGGCAGGTTCGACAGCAGCGGGGCGTTGACTTCGACGTAGCCGGACGAGGTTGCGTAATTGCCGGTCGTCGGCAGGGCGAAGATCGCACCGTCACCCTGCGACACGATCGAGTCCGGGTGATCGAACATGCTCTCGGTGCGGTACTCGAAGCCGACCGCGGCATTGAGCGGACCGGCCGGCAGGTCGTACACCGGGCCGCCGATGTGACCATAGGCTTCCTGGTTGGTGTATTCGCTCGTATCCGTGTTGGTGAACGAGAGATACTTGGCCTGGGCCGGCGTCAGCGTGTTGTAGCCGAAGACATTGGCGACCGAGCAGCCCGGCGCGGAGCCGCAGGCGTTCATGCCCAGTTCTTGCGACAGATGATAGAAGTTCGTCTCGTTGTAGACGTTGAACGTGCCGGCGGACTTGCCGTACAGGTAGCCGGCTTCCCAGTCATACTTGCCCAGCACCGTGCCGGTCAGAGCGGCACGGATGCGGTAGGTATTAACGTCGTCCTTGTAGAGACGCGGGCCGTTCTCAAACCGGCGGGTCAGGATCGGCACGTTGACGCCGCTCGCGAGCCCGAAGGCGCCCGGATTGACGACCGTCGGGTTATTCAGGTTCGGCGTCCCGTCAGGCAGTGTCGCCGGCGAGAAGAAGCCGTTCGGGAACTGAGGCGTCGGCGTGTTGTAGCCGGTCGGTTCCGGGTTCAGCTGCTCGTTCGACTGACGGTTCGTGTAGAAGCCTTCCAGGATGGCCGTCACGTTCGGCGTCAGGTCATAGTGGGTCGTGAAGTTCAACTGCTGCCGGTCGAGACCAGCCGTCAGGCCCTGGGTCGGCAGGACGTTGAAGGAGACGCCCCCGCCCTGGAACCCAAGGTCGCCAGGGGAGATGCCGCCGCCCGCGAAGACGCCTGGAGAAACCTGGACGGAGCCGAGCGTCCAAGCGGCCGACGCCGGAACCCCAGAATTTAGGCCGCTCGGAAAATAATACTTCGAGCCGTTGATGACGCCGACGGCGCCGGTCACGCGGCTCGACAGGTTCTGGTAGCTGTTGACGTCGGCTTCCGGATGCTGGCTAACCGCCCAGGAGCGGTCCTTGCCGAACAGCGCGTCCGTGTGGTCGGTGCTGACGTTGATCAGGATGTTGCCGCGGTCGAAGTCGGCACCCGCCGTCGAATAGACCGAATGGCGCAGGCCGTCGCCGTAGCTGGTCTCACCGACCTCGCCGCCGATCTCGACGCCGTTGAAATGCTGCTTGGTGATGATGTTGATCACGCCGCCGATCGCATCGGCGCCGTACACCGACGAAGCGCCGTCGCGCAGCACTTCGATGTGATCGATCATCGACAGCGGGATGTTGTTCAGGTCGACCGCGCTGAACGACGCGTTGTTGTTGTCGGTGAACGGGAAGCGCTGGCCGTTCAGCAGGACGAGCGTGCGCTGCGGGCCGAGATTGCGCAGGCTGACCTGCGACTCGCCGAGGCCGCCATTCGAGCTGTTGGCGGTGAGACCGCCGTTGAAGTCGACCGACGGCAGCTTCAGCAGCACCTGCTCGACCGTCGTCGCCGCCTGCTTCTGAATGTCCTCGCTCGAGACGACGGTGATCGGGTTGGCGCTCTGCGCGTCCGTGTTCTTGAGGCGCGTGCCGGTAACTTCGATGGTTTCGGTTTGCGGTGCGGCTTGCGCAACCTGGCTCGGCGCGCTTTGCGCCAGCGCCGGCACCGCGGCGAACACCGGCATCAGCGCCAGAACGGCGACTGTGCCGGAAAGTCGGCTCTTAAGTGTCAAGGACCCAGACCCCCTCATTGTAATGCTCATTGGAGACCCCCTCCCTTACGGGACACGACCGCGCCGGCGGGCAACGCCGCAGCGCGGTCGCAAGGCGAACAGGAAATTCTTGTAACTCCCTTGTTACAAAGATTTCCGGAAAGTTTCGTTCGTGACAATAGCCGCCGAAGGGCCAGCCGGAGGTAGTTGAGGGGTGTGGCCGCAGCGCCACAAAAATGCGGGGCGGCCATGGGCAGAGCGCATGGAGTCCCGCTATCGATCGTCACAATCGGACCGCTGCGCCGCGCAGCTTTCCACCAAGATCGATGGCGAGGCATCCGGCATTTTGTGCTGCGCGCTCGACGCCAGTACCGGACGTCAAATCGCCAAAATCGTCGGAATCGGAAATAACCCGTAATTTCCAGGTCGGCCGATCGCAATAATGTGCAAGCTTATGCCGAGAAAGGAGGCGAATCGCAAAATCATCGCGATTGCGCATGAAAACTGGGCGACTTTTGTCATGAAGATGGCATAATGCGCTCCGCGGACCCACCCCATGACCGTAACGCATGGCGCTTGCTCTCGAACGAGAGCGACATCCTGGCGTTGCAAGTCAGAGGGCGGGACTCACCCCCGTATTCGTCCCGTCCATCGGCAATATAGGTTTCCGGTGCACGGGAGGCGTTCGAGATAATGGGCCGGCCGAGATTGCCGGCCGGGAGCTGGGTAGCGTTTCGTGGCACAGGCATTGCTACATCGTGAAGAGCCGACCGATCGGGGCCATCCCGCCATCGGCCGCGCGCCGCGTCATGTGCCCGCATCCTGTAATATCCGAACGAACCTGCGGCAATTGCTGGAAAATGCCGATGAAGCCGTTGCAGTGACGCTATTTTCGGCAGAATTTCCGGCTCAAAGGCAGGAAAAACGCTTATTCGCTTAAACGATTGCGCGTTCGTCTGTCGTGCGGTAACGACGGCGAAATTCGTTGCGCTCGAAACTCTCCCGCGAGAGGGCGGGCGGAGGAGGAAACTGGGATGAATTTCACGCAGCAGCAGAAGAGCCCTGGGCGGCAGCTGACCGGATTTGCCGTTGTTGTGCTCCTGCATGTTGGGTTGATTTACGCGCTTGTGACGGGCCTTGGGTCGAACATCGTCGAGGTGATCAAGGCGCCGATCGAGACGAAGATCATCGAGGAGGTCAAGCCGCCGCCGCCGGATGTGCCGCCGCCGCCACCGCCGCCGAAGTTGGCAGCACCCCCGCCGCCGTATATTCCGCCGCCGGAGATCCAGATCGCCAAGCCGCCGGCGCCGACGCCGGTCCCGACGGTCGCGACGGTGGCCCCGCCGGCACCGCAGGCGCCGCCGGTGGCGCGGCCGCAGGCAGCCCCGGCCGTGCCGGACAGCGAGGTGAGTGCCAGGCCGATTTCGGGCGGTTCGCCGAAATATCCGCCGCGCATGCTGGACCAGGGGCGCGAGGGCCATGTCGACGTGACGTGTGACGTGGATACGGACGGCAAGACGTCGAACTGCACGGTGACGAGTGTGACGGGCGGCCAGGCGTTTGCGGACTCGGCTTTGGAATACGTGAAGACCGCGCGCTACAAGCCGGCGATCAAGAACGGCGTGGCGGTGGCGGAGCCGCACCACACGTTCAGCATCGGCTTCACGCTGAAGTAACGCTGCGACGCGGCCAAGCCTTCGAACGAGTTGCAACAAACAAGAACGACACGGCGGTCCCGCCGAGCAAGCCCAGCGGGACACCGAGCTACCGGAGACACCATGACCAAGACCAACAGCCTGACGGCCCTCGTGACGGCGCTTTTCCTCGCCGCCTCTCCCCTGGTCCCGGCACTGGCGCAGACCGCGCCTGCGACCGCTCCGACCACGCCGACCACCCCGGCCCCGGCCCCGGCCCCGGCCCCGGCCCCGGCTGTGCGGGCACTGGTGACGGCGCCGGCGGACGTTACGGCCGACCAGAGCGCCGCACCCGCCGCGGCCCCG
>NZ_BMJQ01000033.1 GCF_014643535.1 Aliidongia dinghuensis
GACGGCGCGATGCTACACAACCAATGCGATCAGCGGCAAGCCCTATCGAAGCGGCCCCAGATACCGCCACGTGGACCCGCGAAAATCCGCAACCGCGTCGCACGGGAAGGTTCAGGCTGCCGACTCGTCCCCCGCCTTCGGCGAACGCCAGCACCTATCGCGATCTCGCCCATGCCAGAACCACCATCGGCGAGTTCATCGAGACCACCTACAATCGCCAATGATCCGAACCCATTTGCTGGATCGCCGGAGGCTGGAGTTTCCGGCCTTCCTCATGGCAGCGGGCTGGCAGCGCTGCCGGGGTTCTGTAACGTGATCGGGGACTTATAGCCAATGGCGCCGTGCGGCCGATCCTCGTTGTAGTATCTGAGCCAAGCCTCCATCTTTTCCGCTGCATCGGCAAGCGTCAGGAACCAGTGAGCGTTCAGGCATTCGATCCGGAAACGACCATTGAAGGCCTCGATGAAGGCATTATCCGTGGGCTTGCCCGGCCGTGAGAAGTCGAGCGTCACGCCCTTCGTATAGGCCCAGAGATCGAGGTCGCGTGAGACGAACTCCGAGCCTTGGTCGACCCGGATCGTCTTCGGATAGCCGACCCTGGCGCAGGCCTTCTCGAGCGTCCCGACCACATCGCCCGCCCGGTAGCTGAACCGTGGATCGATGACGGGCGAAAACCGGGAAAAGGTGTCGACCACCGTCAGCACCCGGATCTTGCGGCCGGTCGCGAGCTGATCATGGACAAAATCCATCGCCCAGACATCGTTCGGCCGTGTCGCCGCCATGCGGTCCTCGCGCAGCTTGGCCTTGACCCGGCGCTTCGGCGTCTTGTTGCGCAGCTGCAGACCTAATTCATTGTAGATTCTGTGCGTTCTCTTGTGATTGACCGTCCAGCCTTCCCGGCGCAGCAGCACCTGGACGCGCCGATAGCCGTACCGGATCCGCGTTTCGCAGATCTCCCTGATCCGAGCCGCCAAAGGGGTCTGGTCGGGCCGACGCGATTTGTAGTGATAAGTGGAGGTGTCGACCTCCAGAACGGCGCAGGCGCGCCGGATCGACACCTGCCACTCGCCACGGACCGCATCGACGAGCTCGCGTTTGCGACCAGGCCTCAGAGCTTGCGGCGGATCACGTCCTGCAGCATCTCGCGGTCGAGCGAGAGATCGGCCACCAGCTTGCGCAGCTTGGCGTTCTCGTCCTCCAGCTGCTTCATACGGCGCATCTCCTGCGGGGTCATGCCGTCGTATTTCTTTTTCCAATTGAAGTAGGTCGCCGGGTTGATCCCGGCGCGGCGACAGATCTCCGCCACCGGCGCACCGTCCGCGCCCTGCTTCAGGATGAACGCCTTCTGGGCGTCCGAGAACTTGGATGCCTTCATCGTCTTCCGCTCCGCCCAGCCCCGGGGAAATCGGCACGGAAAACTCTAACCTCAAACGATCCAGTTTCCCGGGTTCACATCACTGATCATACCGACCGCCTACGAGACGCCGGTCGATAATTTCGGCCAGCTGGCCCAGAAGGATTCGCTCGACGCCTTCTCCAACGCCATGGTCGATATCGAGAACCTGCTGCCGCTGCAGCAGGTGACCGGCTTCGTCCCAGGCGGACAGCAGATTCTGCAGCCGCTCGAGACGCTGTATTTCTGCATTCCGCCCAACGACCAGCTCCTGGCCTATTGGGACACGGTGGCGAGCCGGCTCTACAATATCCGTCATTGCCTGAACCTGGCCGGCCAGAGCGCACCGCTGGCCCTGTTCGCGCCGCCGATCGACCCGGGCCTGCTGGTGCGCGCCGCCTCGGCCGGCCTCGATATCGGCAGCATCCTCGCGGATATGAACAGCCCGCTGCCGAATTATCGTTTCGCGGTCATGGTCCAGAAGACGCTCGATCTGTGCAACGACGTGAAGGCGCTGGGCGGCAGTCTGCTGCAGGCGATGGAGAAGAAGGACGCCGAGGATCTGGCGCTGCTCCGCTCCTCGAACGGCATCGCGCTCGCCAAGGCCGTGCTGCTGGTCAAGCAACAGCAAGTCGAGGACGCGACCCATACGCTGGAAGGGCTGCAGCAGCAGCAGGCCATGGTGCAGGCCAAGATCGACTACTATCAGGGCCTCATCAACAACGGCCTGAACAGCTGGGAAACCGCGTCGCTGTTACTGACCAAGACCGCCATCAACGGCGACAACAGCGCGGTGCAGATCGAATATCTCGGCAATGTGCTGGGCCTGATTCCGGATTTCGATATCGGCGCCGAAGGCTTCGGCGGCAGCCCGGCCGCCACCGTCAAGTTCGGCGGCACGCAGCTCGGCGGCGCCACCCGCGCCATCGCGGCGGCGATCCGCGGCACGGCCGGGATCATGCATTCCCAGGCCGGGGTCGCCACGACCCAGGCCGGCTTCGCCCGCCGGGCCGCCGAGTGGCAGAACCAGCTCAACCTGGCCAAAATCGAGCTGCAGCAGGTCGAGAAACAGATCCTGGCTGCCACCGTGCGCCAATCCATCGCCAATCAGGAGGTTACCAACCAGCAGCTGCAGATCGACAACGCCCAGGCGGAAGACGATTTCATGCACGGCAAGTTCACGAATTCGGATCTGTACGCCTATATGATCAGCCAGCTGTCGACGACCTATTTCCAGACCTATCAGCTGGCCTATGCCATGGCCAAGCAGAGCGAGCAGACCTTCCGCTACGAACTCGGCCTCGCCGAATCCAGCTACATCAATTTTGGTTATTGGAACAGCCTACGCAAAGGCCTGCTGGCGGGCGAGCAGCTGGCCTATGACGTCCGCTACATGGACCAGGCCTATCGCGACCAGAATATCCGCGAGCTGGAACTGACCAAGCATGTGGCACTGTCCCAGCTCGACGCCTCGGCGCTCGAGATGCTGAAGACCAGCCGGTCGTGCTGGATCAATCTCCCGGAAGAGCTGTTCGACATGGATTATCCGGGCCATTACATGCGCCGGATCAAGACAGTCAGCATCACGATCCCCTGCGTCGCCGGCCCTTACACGACGGTCAGCTGCACGCTGACCATGACCAAGAACTCGGTCCGCGTGAACAATACCAGTGGCGTCGCCTATCCGCGCAAGACCGGCACCGGCGGCGTGCCGGCCGACGATCCGCGGTTCCGCGATTCGGTGGCGACGATCCAGTCGATCGCTACCAGCTCGGCGCAGAACGACGACGGGCTGTTCGAGCTCAATCTGCGCGACGAGCGTTACCTGCCCTTCGAGGGAGCGGGCGCCATCAGCCAATGGCATTTGCAGCTGCCCGCGGGCGTCACGCAATTCGATCCGAGCACGATCACGGACGTCATTCTCCATCTGAAATATACGGCACGCGACGGCGGCGAGGGGCTGCGGGCCGATGCCGGGACCAATTTGCAGACGCAGATCAACAACATGCTGGTCGGCCTCAAGGATACGGGCCTCGCGCAGCTGTTCAGCGCCAGGCATGATTTCCCGTCGCAATGGTATGCGTTCCTCAATGCGGCGGCCGGCACCGACCAGGTGCTGACGCTGGATCTCGGCCGCGACCGCTTCCCCTATTTTGCCGCCGCGGCAAGCGGTCTCAAGATCAAGCAGCTCGAGCTGGTGGCGGATGCCGCCGCACTCACCCAGGCGATCCAGGTATCGCCCGTGCCGTCTAAACCACCGGCGCCGCTCAAATTTACCAATGACGGCGTCTATGCCGGCATGCTGCGACTCGTGCTCGACTATCCGTCGGGCCCCGACAGCGGCACCTGGACGATCACCAACCCCAAGGCCAATACGCCGCTCACCGCGCAGACGATCGAGGATCTCGCCGTGATCGTGCATTATTCGGTGACGCTGCCGTGATCGCCGGATCAACGCGGCGACAGACGACCGCTTCTTCCATTTCGCCACGGTCTTCGGGTCGATGCCGTAGCGCTTCGCCAGGGGCCTCAGGTTCTCTTGACTATGCCGTATCGCTCGACGGACTGCCTTTGTCGTTGTGGCGCAGCCGTGAAGAACTGGCCCATAGTGCGTCCCTCCACTCCTGCGAGAAGATTGCACCACTAAAGCCTGGGATTGAGCATATAGGTCTGGGTTCCTATGACCTGGGGTATGGGAACTATAGCGACGCAACGACTAACGGCTTCGCAGGACTCGACGACAGTCTCTCCTTTACTCTGACGAGCGTCCCCGAACCCTCGAGATGGACGATGATGATCATGGGCTTGGCTGGGTTCGGCTTTATGGCCTATCGGCGGAAGTCAAAGCCGGCATTGATTGCTGTGTGATCGACGATCCAGAAGCCGCCTCCGGGCGGCTTTTCCTTTGCGGTCGACTTCCGGGATTTGGCCCGCTCCTTCGAATCCAGGGTCATGCCGTCGAGCGCGATCTCCGGCGGCCGACCGCCGATCACGTCCGCCACGACCCGGCCCGAGCCCATGGCGAGTGTGAAGCCGAGCGCGCCCTGGCCGACGTTGAGGAACAGGTTGGCGAGCGGGCTCCACCCCAGGATCGGCAGGCCGGTCGGTGTTGCCGGCCTGAGGCCGGCCCAAGGCTCGAGTTGTCTGTAGTCGGACGCGTCAGGAAACGCCTGCCGCGCCTCACGCACCAGCAGGTCGAGCCGGCTGCGGTCGATCGCATCGCCCCAGCCGACCAAGTCGGCCATGCCCGCGACCCTGAGGCGATCGCCTAGCGGCGCATAGACGATCCTGCGGGCGCTATCGGTGACGCTGACCCGAGGGGCCGCCGCTGGATCCATGATTGGGACGGTCAGGCTGTAGCCTTTCAAGGGGTAGATCGGCAGGCGAATACCGGCGCCTGCGGCTAACGCCGGAGTGCCGGTGCCGAGCGCCAGGACATAGGCATCAGCCTCTAGCACTCCATCATCGACCTCGACGCCGAGCAGGCGGCCACCGTCGGCGACAAGACGCTTCACCTGCTGTCCGAAGAGGAAAGTCACCGGCGTCGCCATAGCGCGGAGGTGGCTTTCGAGGCCGGCGCAGAACATTCGGCAATCTCCTGCCTCCTCGTCCGGGGTGAAGATGCCGCCGACGATCCTGCCGCTGAGTGCCGACAGGGACGGCTCGATTTCAAGACAAGCACGAGCATCGACCACCGACTGCTCCGATCCGAACTGCCTTTGAAATTCCATCTGGGCGACAGCGCCCTGCAGGCTCTCCGCGCTGGAATAGACGACCAGCTTCCCCGTTCGGCTATGGTCGAAGGCAAGCAGCGCCTCATCGACCAGATGGTCGACCAGCGTCCGGCTATAAAGCGACAGGCGCAGCAGGCGTTCAGTGCCGATACGGCTCTGCATGCCGGTGCAGGCCGCGAGAAAGCGGAGGCACCAGCGCCATTGCCGTGGATCGAGCTGCGGCCGGAAGCGCAATGGTGAGTCCCGACGCAGCAGCCAGCCCGGAATGTCCTTGAGCGCCGACGGGGCGGCCAAGGGGGCGACATAGTTGTAGCTGAGCTGGCCGCCGTTGGCATAACTCGCGCCCTGGCCCGGCGCCCGCGCACGGTCGACCACGGTGACCCGATGCCCGTCCTGGGCCAGGTAGTAAGCCGTCGCAAGGCCGGTGACGCCCGCGCCCAGCACGATGACATGCACGATCGTGCTCCTTTCAGACCAACGCCTCTGCGGCTGGTCAACCTTGATAGCCAGGAAAAATCCGAGATCCGGCCTCGAACTGCGTTTTCAGTAGGTGCGGAACATCCGGTCGATCTCGGCAGCATCGGTTGTCCGGATCAGTGCCAGTGCGAGAAGGATCCGGGCCTTCTGCGGCGTGAGATCGTCCGCGCTGATGAAGCCGGCCGCGACGAGCTCTGTCGTCGGCAACACACGACCACTCCCGGCTCGTGTCGATTGAACGATGATCGTCCCTGCTGCCGCCGCTTCTCGCAGCACCGCCGCTTCCATAGGGTTTGGAGAGCCTGGCGCGAAGCCCGCCGAAACGATGCCCTCGGCGCCGGCTGCGAGGGCAGCCTTCGCGAGCACGTCGTCGCTACCGGCATAGGCGTAGAGGATGTCCACCCGTGGCAGGGCCTCGATACCGGCGATATCGAACTCGGTATCGGGAGCGCGGCGGCGCGTTGGCGTCCGATAGAACACGACACGATCGGAATCGGCCTGCCCGATGGGGCCGTGAACCGGCGAATGGAAGCTGTGCAGCCGGGTCGTGGACCCTTTCGTCACGTCGCGCGCGGAATGAACCTCGTCGTTGAGTAGGACCAACACACCGAGCCCGCGCGCCTCATCGCTGGCCGCGACGCGTATGGCGTTGCGCAGGTTCAACCCGGCGTCGCTCGATAAGCCGTTCCATGGTCGCTGTGCGCCCACCACGACGACGGGTACGTCGACTTTGAGCGTCAGATGCAGAAAGAAGGCGGTTTCCTCGAGCGTCGCGGTGCCATGGAGAATGACGATGCCGGCAACGCCTGGGTCCTGTTCGACGATATTGCCGCAAAGCACGACCAAAGACCGCCATTCTGGAAAGCCGATCCGCGTGCTCGACACTGAGAGGAACGGGACCGGGTAGCATTCCGGATCATTCGCTCCCCTCGGCAGTCGGTCGAGGATCTCGGCCGCATCGAGCATCTTTCCGGTGGCGTCATAGTCATGGAGGTCGAACACGTCACGCCCGATCGAGCTGATCGTGCCCCCGGTTCCCACAATGGCGATGCGACCTTGGGCCATGCCGCGCATTCCTTCACTCGGTTCCGGCTCAATCCAGTGACGTGGGTGCCGAAGCGGCCGGGGCATCGACCTTCCCACGGTTCGCAACGATGGCCGCGAAGCGGTCGACGTCCTCGAAGGTGTTGAACAGGCCGAACGAGATCCGGATACCGTCGCGCTCGGGCGTCACGCGGACCTGCTGGCTGGCGAAATATTCAGGCCACCCTTCGCCCGGCAGGTTTGCGACATAGATATGCGGCGCACGGTCTTTGGCGGCCCGAGGACCGACGAGCGGAATGCCCAACTCGTCGAGATGGCCGATCAAGTGGTCGCCAAGCTCGTACAGATGGGCCTCGATCGCATCGACGCCGACGCTCTCGATGAGATCGAGCGATGCATCCAGGGCGTGGATGTCCGAGATATTGAAGTTGCCGATTTCAAAACGGCCGGCGCCAGGCTTCAGGGCCATATTGTCGGCGCGCGCGATGAGATCGCCCGGAGGGTTGGCTAATCCGGAAAACGCCAGATAGGCCGGCTGCATTTCCTCGAGCTCCTCTTTGCAATAGAGGATGCCCAGGCCCTGAGGCGTGAGCAGGCCCTTATGGCAGCCTGACCCGACGAAGCTGGCGCTGAGCGCCTTTACATCCAAGCGCAGCACGCCCGTCGACTGCATGGCGTCCACCACCAGATAGAGGCCGTGTTCGGCGCAGAACTTGCCGATTGAATCCAGGTTGAAGCGGTGGCCGGCATGAAAGGTGACGTGGGACAACGAGATCGCCCGCGTCCGCTTGTCGACATAGGGCTCGAACATCTCCGCCGTCGCCGTTTCCCCCGTTAGCGGGATAAAACGAATCTCGACACCTTTTCGCCGAAGGTTGAGGAATGCGTAGGCGTTGTTCGGATGGTCGCCCTCGACCAGCAAGACGTTGTCGCCCGGTGCCAGCGGCAATGCGTTGGCGGCGATGTTCATGCCCTCCGACGTATTCTTGGTGAACGCGATTTCGCCCGGGGCGGCGTTGAGGAGCTTCGCCACGCGGCCCCGGGTCCGCTCGATGCGATCGAGCCACACGGACTTCGGTCCGGCGGACTCGTAGCCCTCGGTATAGAAGCGCATCAGCGCGTCCCGCACGCTCGATGCCAATGGCGTCTGATAGGCCGAGTCCAAGTAGAGAAAGCGCTCGGTCACCGGAAATTGGCTGCGAACGGCGGCGACGTCGTAGTGTCTCGACATTGTGTTTCTCCAAACGCGGGACGGCGGGAACATCGCTCTGAAAGGCGCGTCCTCCCGCCAAGCCCCGCGTGATTTCTCAGTCTATGAAGGACGGGATGGGATGGCTGGCGGCGAGCTGCCGGAACAGGTCGACGCGCGCGCGATCGATCGAGGCCGTTGGACCTGCAACGAAAACTGCCGCCAGCTCCCGGCCCAAACGCGAGAAATCCTCAGCGTCGAAGCCGCGGATCGTGAGCGCGATGGTGCCGAAACGGAACGCCGTCCGAGGCTGTCCGGCGTGATCGGGCGCCCGCATGGCGTTGCCGAGAACGCCATATTCGCCAAGCTTTGCCACCAGATCCGGTCGCTCCCAGTCTTCCCCGGTGAACGCCATGACCATGTGCGAGTCGGTGCCGCCGGTATAGATCGAGCAGCCGCCAGCCTCTAAGCCGGTCGCGAGAGCCTTGGCATTCGCCACCACGCTTTGCATCAGGTCGGCAAATGCCGGGCTGCCGACCATCTCCAGCTGGACCGCTCGCGCCGCAATGAGATTGGCGCCGGCCGGCCCCTGGAGACCGGGGAAGATCGCCTGGTCGATCGCGTCGCCGAAGCGGCTCTGGGCAAAGACGAAGGCGCCATTTCGCGGGCCGCAGAGTGTCTTCTGGGTCGAGGTCGTCGATACGTCGGAATATGGGACGGGATTGGCATGGAGGCCGGTCGCGATCAGTCCGGCGACATGAGCGATATCGGTGAACAGGAGCGCCCCAACCTCGTCGGCAATCTTCCGAAGTGCTGCGAAATCCATCTCGCGCGGGTAGGACGACGGGCCTGCGATGATGACGTGCGGCCGCAGTTTACGCGCCACATCACGGGCCTGATCGAGGTCGAGTGTCCCCATGGGGGTGACGCCGAAGGACGCGACCTCGCGATTGTAGCCGGTGATGTGGCGCATCGCGCCATGGCTGACATGGCCTCCGGCGAGCTCGTCGAACGTCAGGACCCGAGCGCCATCGGCCGGGAGAACCGCCCGGAATACGGCCACGTTGGCGATCGTCGAGGAGAGTGCCTGGACATTCACGAACTCGGCGCCGAAGAGTGCTTTGGCACGCTCGATCGCCAGCAGCTCGATCGAATCCAGGTGCTCGCAGTTTCCGACGCTCCGTCGTCCCGGCATGCCGATCGGCGCGCGATTGACGAGATGGGTTCCCTCGATCTGCCGGAGGCCAAGCGGGCAATAGGACGCCGACGCGATCAGGTTCAGCGATCGCATTTCCAACTCGCGATCGTCCTGGATCAGGCCGACGATATCCGGGCCGAGTTGCGACGCCTGGGAGGAAAAGAACCTTTGCCAATCGGCTTGCTTCGGTTGCCCCGAGATCGCGACGTTCATCGCTCCGCTCATTCCATGAATTCCCTTATTCCGGTTCAGTTGGGCCGACGAGGTGGTGCGGGCTTCGTGGTGGAAGCCGGACAACCGCCCCGTCGGCGTTGCACCGCTCGGCGTGAGCTAGTGCCGCAGTACGCGTGACAGGAAGGTTCGGGTCCGCTCGTGGGCTGGCCGGTCGAAGATCTCGTCCGGGGTGCCGATCTCGAGGATCCGCCCGTGATCGATGTAGACGACACGGTCGGCGACCTCGCGGGCGAACCCCATCTCATGGGTGACGATCATCATCGTCATGCCCTCTCGAGCGAGTTCGCGCATGACATCGAGAACCTCGCCCACCATCTCGGGGTCCAGGGCGGAGGTCGGCTCGTCGAACAGCATGATGTGCGGCTCCATCGCCAGGGACCTGGCGATGGCGACCCGCTGCTGCTGACCGCCGGAAAGCTGCCCCGGAAATTTGTGGGCGTGCTCCTTCAGTCCGACCCGTTCCAGCAGGCGCAGGCCCAAGGCCTTGGCCTCCGCCGGCGTTTTCTTGCGGACACGCATCGGCGCGATGGCGACGTTGTCGATCGCGCTCATGTGCGGGAACAGATTGAACTGCTGGAAGACCATGCCGACGCCCTTTCGGATGTCGGCCAGTTTCTTCTCGCCACCGAACTCTCTGTCGGCCTGCGTCGGCATATCGAAGCCGTCTACCCGCAGCCTGCCGCTCTGGAACATCTCGAGGCCGTTCACGCAGCGGATGAGCGTGGACTTGCCGGAACCGCTGGCGCCGATGATAACGACGACCTCGCCCTTGCCGACCTCGAGGTCGACGTCCTTGAGCACATGGAACGAGCCGTAGGACTTGTTCAGGCTGGCGATCGAGACGATCGCCCCCACTGGAAAGGCCGCGGATTTTTGGTCGCTGACGATCATCGCGATCCCCTTGCGAGAAAGGCTTCCAGGCGACGCGACGCGTAGGTGATGGTCGCGCCAATCGTGAAGTAGACGGCGAACAGGAAGACGTAGATCTCGTAGATCCGGCTGCTGTTCTGCGGGTCTGCGAGGATCATTTGCCCGGCTCGCAGGAAGTCGGTCAGGCCGATGATGAAAACGAGCGTGGCGCCATTGAAGATGTCGAGGATCTGGCCGACCAGCGATGGGACGACGACCCTGAGCGCCTGCGGCAGGACGATATCGACGTTCACGCTCCAGGTGCTCATCCCGAGCGAGCGCGCCGCTTCGACCTGGCCCGGCGGCAAGGCCTGCAGGCCGCTCCGGAAATACTCGGCCACATAAGCGGCAAAGAAGAGCGTGAAGCCGGCCAAGCCTCTGAGGAAGCTCGGGACGGTAGCGTCGGGGGCCAGCAGCGGAACGACCACCCAGATCCAGTAGACGACCAGGATCAGCGGGATCGACCGCATGATCTCGATGTAGCCCGTCGAGAGCACTCTCACGCTGGCAATTCGGCTCTGACGACCAAACGCCAGCAGGATGCCGAGCGGCAGCGTCAGCACCGATGCGGCGAGCGTCAGCAGAACGCTCAGCAGAAGACCGCCCCACGATTCCAATCCGGGTGGGGCCAGCACCAGGTAGAGCGCCACCAGTGCGACCAGCATGATGGGCAGGGCAAACCGCTTCGCCTTGGCCGAGCGTGACGCGACCAGGCAGGCAGCGAGGCCCAACCAGCCGCAACCGACGGTCAAAGCCGCCTGAAAAGCCCCGAACACGGGTTCGACCGCGACGCCGATGGCGCCGGAGAGAATGGCCAGGGTGATCAGGCTCGCCGCCATGGGGCGCATGCAAAGACCGAGGCCAAGACCGAACAGCGTCGCGAGAACCGCAACGGCGAACCAGGTCCGCCAGAGCTGGTCGACAGGGTAGATGCCGATCATCAGCACCCGCAGGCTGTCAAAGAGCACATCCCAGCGCGCGACCAGGAACACCCAGTCCGCGAGGCTGTAGAGCACCCAGGCCAACAAGGGGATCGTGATGAGCGAGAGTGCGATATCGAAAGGCTTCGCAAACAGGTTGCGGTGAAGCCAGGTCACACCGGCGGCGGTCATCGCGCACCCCCGAGGGTGTTCACCCGCCGAATGACGATATTGATGCCGGCGCTGATGGCCCAACTCAGAATGAGGTAAGTCAGGATGACGATGAGGACGCCTTCCAGATTGCGCCCAGTCTGGTTGGAGACCGTGCCATAGACATTGAAGAGATCGGGATAGCCGATGGCGATGCCCAGCGACGTATCCTTGGTCAGGCTGATGTACCGATTGCCGAGCGACGGCAGCACGACCCGGAAGACCTGGGGCAGGATGATGTCGCGAAGCGTGGAGGATCGCGACAGACCCAGGGCGCTCGCAGCCTCCCATTGTCCTCTGGGCATTGCGTCGATCGCACCACGCACGATCTCGGCGACGTAGGCAGAGCTGTTGACCACGATTGCCAGCAAAATGGCGGTGAATTCGGGTGTCAGCGCGATGCCGCCGGTGGCACCAAAACGCGTGGAGACGGGCAGATCGACCGAAACGGGAAAACCCAGCCAGACCGAGGCGACGACGGCGATGACCGATGCGACGCAGAGCCAAAGCCCAGCGGCGCGCCGGCGCAGCAGGAATGCTGCCAGCAAACTTGCCGCCGCGCCGATCACCAGCAACCACGCAATGGGCTGCGCGTCGTCGACGACCGTCAGGCCTGGGAGAAACACACCCGCTTGGCTCGCGATCAGGCTACCCAGCCAGTGCGAAGCGGCATTGGCGGGAGGAAATTTCAATACAACCGCGAAGTACCAGAACACGATCTGGATCAGCAGCGGGGTGTTTCGGACGCATTCCACCAGGCCGAAGGACAAGTTGCGAACGAGCCAGTTGCCCGAGAGCCGACCGATGCCGACGAGGGTGCCGAAGACCGTGCTGAAGACGATCGCGGCAATCGCGACCTTCAGGCTATTTGAGAGTCCCGCGACGAGCGCTTCGGCGTTCGTATCGGAAGATGAGAATGGCTCGACCACAGGGCGGAGCCCGTCGAAAGCGACGGTCCACCCTTCGCTTAGACTGAGATTAGCGGCGGTCCAGAGATAGCCGAACGAAAACTGGATCCCTTTGGCCGCCAGCGCGGACCGGACTGATAGGCAAAGCCAGGCTACCAGAACAACGACCAGGCCCACGATCAGGGTCTGTATCAGCCCGCGTCGAACTCGCACGAGGCGACGCTGTGAGACGCTGACGAACCGTGCCTCTGTCATCTCCATTGATCTGCTCCCTTGGTCGACGCGGGCCGACCGGCCTGCGTCGAAGCCTGTCTCAGTTCCAAGGGGGAGAGTATTCGGCGCCGCCCTTCGACCAGGCCGCATTGGGCGTGCCGGTCCGATCGATGAAATACGGCGTCTTAGGACCGAGGTTGCGGTCATAGATTTCGCCGTAGTTTCCGACCGCCTTGATCATCGAGGCGATGAAGTCGTTGCCCACCCCGAAATCCGCACCGAAGCCGTTCTTGACGCCAAGGAATTTCTGGATGAACGGATCATCGCTCTTCAGCTTTTCAGCCAGATTAGCGGTGGTGATGTCCCACTCTTCGGCCTGGAACAGTGCGTAGGTCGCCCATCGGAGCAGGTTGCGCCATTTCGAATCATTTGCGACGACGAAGCCCGCAAAGGGGGATTTGTCGAGCGTGTCCGGCAGGATCGTGTAGTCCTGCGGCTTGGCTGAATTGCCCCGCCAGGCCGCCAGAGCCGACTTGTCGGTCGACATGGCGTTGCAGCGGCCGCCTTCGAGCGCGGAGAACAGCTTCTCTAGATTCTCGAACGTGAGAACCTTGGTGGACTTGAAATTATACTTCTTGATCGTGTTGGCGAGCGTGCTCTCGGTGCCCGATCCCTGCGTGGTGCAAATGGTGGCGCCTTCGAGGTCCGTCACGGATTTCACGCCGGCCGACGCCTTCACCATGATGCCGGTGCCGTCGTAGAAATTGATCGGCAGAAAGTCGATGCCGATCGCGGATTCCCGGACCGGCTTGACGGTCGTATGCGCGAACACGACGTCGACTTGGCCCGTCTGCAGCGCGTTGAACCGGCTCTTATCGGTCACGATGACAAAGTTCACCTTTGAGCCGTCACCGAAGACGGCTGCAGCCATCGCGCGACAGAAGTCGACGTCGAGACCTTCCATCTTGCCAGTCTTGGTATTGAGATACCCAAACCCCGGGGCGGTATTGTCGGTGCCGCAATTCAGCGCGCCACGCTGCTTCACCGTGTCCAGCACAGTTGCCGAGGCGGTGCTGGTCCAGAAGGCGGCCGCGACAGCCAGCCCTGAAGTCAAAAATGTTCCATTTTTCATTTCCCAAACACCCCTTCCTGCTGAAGCGTCGATCGAACCCGGAGCGCTCAAGCGCCCTCGTTTTGCCGGAGGGGTTCACTCCGTAGTCAAACGCATGCGACTAGTCGGTCACCGAAGTGCGAGAATGGCGTTCCCCGGTCTCGCGGATTCGACTTGCTGCATGCCGTCGCATTTACAGAAGCTTCAGCCAGATCGACTTGCGGTTGTCAGGTCGATTTCTTCGAGGCGGTCGCTTATGACGAAAACGCTACGGCCAACCATCAATGCAGGTCTACTTAATTATTATTGACATATACGTAAGTAAAAATGCATGGTAGCAAGCTAGGCAAAGCCAGGGGTGAATCCATGGATTTTGGGCGCCTCCGCACACTTCGCGAGCTGTCGCTGCGTAAAACAATGTCTTCGGTCGCCGAGGCATTGTTGATCTCGCCCTCGGCGGTTTCGCAGCAGATCGCCCTTCTGGAGGACGAGGTCGGGATCAGCCTCGTCGAACGGCGCGGAAGAGGCGTGCGCCTGACCCCGGCCGGCGAGCGCTTGGTCGAGCATGCGGGAAAGGTCATTGGCATTATCGAAGAGGCGAAAACCGATCTCGCGGAATTGAAGCGAACGGTCGCCGGCGAACTGAGGGTTTCAGCGTTTCCGTCGGTTGCCGCATCGCTGATTCCCCGGACTATGAAAGCGCTAGCGGACCGTTTCCCTGACCTGGTTACCACCTTCGACGAACTTGAGCCGATGGATAGTCTCGCGGCACTCCGCGCTTGGCGGATCGACGTTGCAATCGTCGACGATCTGAGCACGGCGTCGGGATTTCCGGAGGGGACGGTGGAAATGCACCATCTGCTGGATGACAGCTTGTTCGTGCTACTGCCGCTCGATCATCGATTTTCCGGCGACGATACCGTCTCGCTAGGAGAGTTGAGCGGTGAGAAGTGGGCATTGGACACCTCATCCAGCACCTATACCGGCGTGATCGTAGGAGCTTGTCGAGATGCTGGGTTCGATCCAACTATCAACGGCCACTGCCACGGGTTCGAGGTTGTGCGCGCGCTGATCGCAGCCGGCTGCTCGATATCGATCATCCCCGGCTTGCGAGGCCGCGATTACATTGGAGACCTCTGCATGAAAGAGATCCGTCCACGAATCGTGCGCGGGATCTTCCTGGCCTATCGACGTGGCGAGAAACGCAACCCGGCAATTGCGGCCTTCATATCGGAGCTAGAGAAAGTCGTCGGTTCGAGCTGCGGGTAGCCTCCATCACCGGATGGTGCTCTCGGGTCGATTTGAGATGGTCCGGCGTTGGCGCGGACGAAAGATCATGCCCCGATGCCGTCCGACCGGATGTCTAGATGAAGCTCCATGATGCCAGTCCGCGGGTCGGCAGCCCGGTACTCGCCGGCCGTTTCTTTCCCACGGCTTCGCGCCCATTATTGCCGTTCCCAGGGCGTTCGCCCACTGCTCCAGAGCGGCCGTTCCGCTGGCTGCGCTTTCCCCGACCTGGCAACGGCTCGGTTGCTCAAGTCGGCTGCAGCAGACAAGATGCCGATCAGCCTGGCATCGTCCCCGAGCGTCCGATGAGTGCACCGCCTCGTATCCGCCATCTCAACTGGAACCTGCTGCGCACCTTCCTCGTCATTGTCGAGGAAAAGAGCATCACCAAGGCGGCGGATCGGCTGCTGGTGCGCCAGCCGACGGTGACGGCGGCCCTGCAGAAGCTTGAAGAGACGCTGGGCGCCCGGCTGATCCAACGCGACAGCCGACGCTTCGTGCTGACCAGCCGCGGCGAGGCGCTGCGCAAGGAATGCCTGGAGATCTCGCGTCGCGTCGAGCGGATCGGCGAGCTGGTGGCGACCGGCGATGACGGCTTGACCGGGACCGTGCGGATCCTGGCCGTGACGCAGATGATGCTGCCCGCGCTCGATCGGGCGCTCGAGCGCATGCACCGTATGCACCCGTCGGTGACGGCCTCGATCAGCGTCGCCAACAGCCTCGAGATTGCGCGCTCGGTCTCCCAGCGCTCGGCGCCGTTCGGCTTCTGCCTGCTGCAGAAGCCGCTGGCAGCGCTCGATTGCCGGCTGCTGATGCGCGAGACCTTCGGCATCTATTGCGGCCGGTCCCATCCACTTTACGGCCGGACCGACACTGTGCTCGGCGATCTGCGCGAGGAGCCGTTCGTGGGCTTTGCCTGCGGGCAGGAGGGTGGCGCCCTTGAGCCCATGGTGGCGCTGCGCGAAGGCGCCGGGCTCGGTGCGCGCACCTCGGGCTTGAGCGCCGACCTGGGCGAGGTCCAGCGCATGATCGTGGCCGGCATCGGCATCGGCATCCTGCCGGTCGCGGCGGCAGAGGCCGCGGCCGAGCGCGGCCTGCTCTGGCGGCTGCCGGATGTCGGGGCCGAACTCGGCGCCGATCTCTATTTCCTGACCAATCCTGAGATGCAGCTGAGCGCCGCCGAGGCGGCCTTCCTGGAAATCTTCCGGGAGGTCGCGTTCGATGGCCAGGGTCTGCCCGTCGAAAGCGACGGGCAGCCGGGGACGGTCACACCGCTCCGGCCCGTGCCAGCACGGCTTGAAGCAGCACGTTGACGCCAGGCTCGATATCGGCGAGCGACACGTTCTCCGCCTCATTGTGCGACAGGCCGCCCTCGCAGGGCGTGAAGATCATCGCCGCCGGCAGCACCTCGGCGACATGCATGGCGTCGTGCCCGGCCTCGGTCAGCAGGTCGAGCGTCGAGTAGCCGGCCTTCTGCGCTGCGTCGCGGACGAGGTCGACGCAATCGGCATCGAAGCGCATGCCGCCATAGGCCCAGCCCTCCTTGACCGCGATCCGGCAGCGCGAGCGCTCCTCGAGTTCCGGGATCCGCGCCTTGAAGGCGTCCATCATCTTGATGACGCTCGGCTCTTCCGGATGGCGGAAGTCGCAGGTCATCTCGACGAAGTCGGGCAAGATGCCCAACAGGTTCGGTTCGACCTTGACGCGCATGGTCGTCGACTTGCCGTGGTTCTGGGCCTCGCTCCAGCCAATCTCCTCGACCGCGAGCGTCACGTGGGCGGCGCCGACCAGCGCGTTGTGGCGCTTCGCCATCGGCGTCGGTCCGACATGGCCGGTCTCGCCCGTCACCTCGACCACGAAGCCGCGCACGCCAAAGGCGCCGGTCACGATGCCGACCTGGATCTTGGCGTCGTCGAGCCGCGGGCCTTGCTCGATATGCAGCTCGAACAGGCTGTCGAACATGTCGGCATTGATCTTGGCCTTGCCCTGGAAGCCGATCTCGCCCAGCGCCTGCCCCAGCGTGATGCCGTCCTTGTCGGTGCGCGAGAGCGCGAAGTCGAGCGCCTTGCCGCCGGTGAACACGCCTGAGCCGATCATCGGCGGCTCGAAGCGGGCGCCCTCTTCGTTGGTCCAGTTGACGAGTGCTACCGGGTGGCGCGTCTGGATGCCGTGGTCGTTCAAGGTCCTGACCAGCTCGAGCCCCGCCAGCACGCCCAGGATGCCGTCGAACCGGCCGCCCTTGATCTGCGTGTCGAGATGGCTGCCGACCAGCACGGGCTTGGCCGTGGGGTCGGTGCCGGGCCGGAAGGCGAAGATGTTGCCGATCGGATCGATCTCGACCTTGCAGCCGGCCGCTTCGCACCATTCCACGAATTCCCGGCGCATCACGCCGTCGTCCGCCGAGAGCGCCAGGCGCTTCAGGCCACCCTTGGGCGTAGTGCCGATCTCGGCCGAGCGCATCAGGCTCGCCCAGAGCCGGCCGATATCCGCCCGGATGTTGTTGTGGCGCGTGGTCATGGGCCGGCTCCTGCTGCTGATCCGTGGGCACGAGGCGACCGTTGCGGCCGCGTCAGGCTCCTCAAATAGAAGTCGGGCGCCGCTGGGTAAAATAGATAAGGTCGATATTACGCATCGGTGCCCTCGGGCTCTTTCCGAGCGGTGCCGTTGGAATGCCCGGTCTGGTTAGTAATTGATCGCCAATTGACCGATTCTCGAGCAGATTCGTTGAATATAGAGGGAGGAGGCTGAGCCGTATTCTTCCTATGTGACGCATTTGTATTTTCTATTTTCCACGGCAACGCGGGTCCGGCACGCTTTCGTCATATTCGTGGAACGAGAGCGTCATGCCGATGAAAAGCGAGCGGAGCCTGGGTCGAAGCGATGGCGCCTCCTTGGTGCTGGGGCCAGACGAGGTCGCGGCGCTGGCGGACTATCCGGCGCTGATCGGGGCGCTCGAAGAGGCGTTTCGCGGGGACTGCGTGGCGCCGCAACGCGCACATCACCGGATGGCGGTGCCGGGTGGCAGCGATGCGACCTTGCTGCTGATGCCGGCCTGGAGCCCCGGCCGCTACGTCGGCGTCAAGGTCGCAAGCGTGTTCCCGGACAATGGGGCGAAAGGCCTCGCGGCGGTGCAATCGGTCTATCTCCTGTCCTCGGGCGAGACCGGCAGGCTGCTCGCCACCATCGACGGTGCGGAGCTCACCTCGCGCCGGACCGCCGCGGCCTCGGCGCTGGCCGCCCGCCGGCTCGCGCGGGCCGATGCCTCGCGCCTGCTGATCGTGGGCACCGGCGAAATCGCCCGGCGCGTGGCCGCCGCCCATGCCGCCGTCCGGCCGATCTGCACGGTCGCCGTGTGGGGCCGTGACCGGGGACGTGCCGTCGCACTGGCGGATGAGCTGGCACGCGACGGCTTTGCCGCGCGGGCGACCGACGATCTCGAGGCGGCAGTCGCCGAGGCCGACATCGTGAGCTGCGGCACCTTGAGCCGGGTGCCGCTCATCCAGGGCGCCTGGCTCCGACCTGGCACGCATCTCGACCTGATCGGTGCCTTCACGCCGGAGATGCGCGAGACCGACGATGCGGCGGTGCGGCGGGCGAGCGTGTTCGTCGACACCGGTGCGGCACTCGAGGAGGCGGGCGACCTCGTCCAGCCCATGCGAGCCGGCGCGATCGGACGCGACCATGTCCGGGCCGATCTCGCCGACCTCGCTGCCGGCCGCCATCCTGGACGGTGCCGCGAGGACGAGATCACGCTCTTCAAGTCGGTCGGTGCCTCGCTCGAGGACTTGGCGGGCGCCACCCTCTGCTACGAGCGCGCTCGGGCGAGAGGCCGCAACTGACACTGAATTCGAGAACCTTCGCGAGCTGGAAAGGAACGGGCCCCATGGATTATGCAACGACAATTCCCGCTGCCGCTGCTGCCGGAAAGGCCCCGGTCAGCATTAAGAGGATCGCGGTCGCGAGCGTCATCGGCACGACGGTCGAGTGGTACGACCTGTTCGTGTTCGCGACCGCCTCGGCGCTCGTGTTCAACAAGGTGTTCTTCCCGAGCTTCGACCCGCTGGTCGGCACGCTCCTGTCGTTCGGCACCTTCGCCGCCGCCTATCTCGCGCGCATCGTTGGCGCCGGCCTGTTCGGTCATTTCGGCGACCGGCTCGGCCGCAAGTCCATGCTGCTGTTCTCGCTCATCATGATGGGCATCGCGACCTTCGCGATCGGGCTCCTGCCCAACTACGATGCCATCGGCATCTGGGCACCGATCCTGCTCCTGACGCTGCGCATCCTGCAGGGTCTGGCCCTGGGCGGCGAGTGGGGCGGGGCGGTGTTGATGGCGGTCGAGCATGCGCCGCCGGGCCGGCGCGGTGTCTACGGCTCCTGGGTGCAGATCGGCGTGCCGGCCGGCACGCTCATCGCGAACCTGGTGTTCCTCGGCATGACCGCGGCGATGCCGAACGATGCGCTCATTTCCTGGGGCTGGCGCATCCCGTTCCTCGCCAGCATCCTGCTCGTCGGCATCGGCGCCTATGTCCGGCTCAGCACGGCCGAGACGCCGACCTTCAACAAGGCGAAGCAGGAGACCGGCGTCGTGAAGGTGCCGTTCTTCGAGCTTTTGGCCCGGTCGTGGAAGGTCGTGCTGCTGGGTGGTGTCGCCACCATGTCGACGGGCTCGTCCTTCAACCTGATCGTGGCCTTCGGCCTCACCTACGGCACCCAGGCATTGCACATCTCGCGCAACGAGATGCTGACCGTCGTGCTCATCTCCTGCGCCGCCTGCATCGGGCTCCTGCCGCTCTTCGGCTGGCTGTCCGACCGCATCGGCCGGCGCCCGGTCATCGTCGGCGGCATCCTATTCGAGGCACTGGTTGCCTTCCCGATGTTCTGGCTCATGGATCTGCAGACCTTCACCGGCGCCGTCTTGGGCTATCTGCTGATGATGGCCGGCTTCGCCGCCAACTACGGGCCGATCGCCACTTTCCTGGCCGAGCTGTTCGGCACGAAGGTACGCTACTCGGGCCTCTCGATCGCCTACATGCTGTCGGGCGTGCTGGGCAGCGCCACCACCCCGGTCATCACGACCTGGCTGCTCTCCGCCACCGGCAAGGGCTCCTCGGTCGCCTGGTACATGATCGGCTCGGCCTTGCTCTCGGCGGTAGCGCTGCTGGCGCTCGCCGAGACGGCGAAGAAGGACCTGGCGCAGGTCCGCTGAAAGGAGAGGTCGCCCGATGGCAAGCGACGTAGAGATGGCCGAGGTCCTGGAACTGCTGGCGGCCGTCGAGACAGCCACCATCGGCCACGTGCGGAGCGAGGGCTTCATGGCACCGGCGATGCAATGCCTGGTCGAGGGCCCCCGCATCGCCGGCCGGGCGCTCACCGTCAGCCTGCCGGGCGACGACGGCGCCGCCCTGCTGAAGGCGGTCGCCGAGGCCCGGCCCGGCGACATCTTGGTGGTTGCCCGGCCGGGCGACGATCGTCACGCCTGCTGGGGGGCGGTCATGACCGCGGCGGCTGAGGCGGCAGGCCTGGCCGGGGTCGTCATCGACGGCTATGTCACCGATGTCGGCGCCATCCGCGCATCCGGCTTGCCGGTCTGGTGCCTCGGCCGGTCGCCCGTCACGACCAAGAACCGCGGTGGCGGGGCGGTCGGTGTGCCGGTCACCTGTGGCGGCGTGCCGGTCCATCCAGGCGACGTCGTACTGGCCGACGAGAACGGCGTGCTCGTCATGGCGCCGGACGAAGCGCACGCGCTCGCGGTCGAAGCGCTGGCCATCCAGGCAGCCGAGCCGCGGATCATCGAGCGCGTGCGGGCGGGCGAAACGCTCGCCGCGATCTATGCCGAGCGAGATCGGTAAGCCTGCTCAGGCGAGCGCCATGCACTCGATCTCGATGTCGAACGGCAGGGACCACGGCTTGATCGCGGCAGAGGTGCGCGCCGGAAATCCTGCTGCAAAGAACTCGCGATAGACCTCGTTGACGCCGGCCATCAGACCCGGGTCGGTCACATAGACCGTCGCCTTCACCACCTTGTCCAATGACGAGCCGGCATATTCGAGCGTGACGCGCAGCGCCTGGAGCGCCGCCCGGGTCTGCGTGCGAATATCGCCCGTGACGATGCGGCCGGTTGCGAGATCGATCGGCGGCATGCCGCATGTCAGCAGATAGTCACCGGCTCGGACCAGCGCCGACGTCGGCGCGCCCAGGCCGCGGATCGCCGCCGAGATCACGGGCACCTCGATGATCTCTCGTTCCATGTCCTGCACTCTCCGGATCGGTTGGGTTCGAGGGGCGGCCGAACGAGACGCCACGCGCCAGGGGATCCTGGTTCAGCGGCTCGATGAGCGCAAGCAACGCCGTGTCGCGGCGCCGTTCTTCGGCCAGCGTCGGGAAACCGTCGACGTCAAGTGCTGCCGCGTTGAATGAGGTCGAGTTCAATAAGCTCCGTCGTCCGGTCCGCCGGCGGGCCGCTGAGGCGGGCCAGCAGCATCTCGCCGGCCAAACGTCCAATCCGTCCGACGTCGGCGGAAATCGTCGTCAGGCCCGGAGCGATCTCGCTCGCCATGTCGCCGTCGCCGAAGCCGATGACCGCGAGCTCGCCCGGCACCTGCAACCGCCGGTGCCGGGCCTCGAGCAGCGCGCCCACGGCAAGGAGGTCGTTCGCACAGAACACGGCATCGATTCTGCTTCCGGCCTGGTCCAGCAGCTGCGCGAGTGCTCCTCTGCCATCGGCAATGCCACTGACGCTCTCGACCGTCAGCTCGGCCGCTAGGTCGAGGCCCAGTTCGGCCACTCTCTGCCGGAAGCCGTCCAGACGGAGCGCGCCGCGGCCGCTGCGCCGACCAATATAGGCGATCCGCCGATAGCCGCGTCCATGGAGATGGTCGGCCGCCATCCGGCCACCGTCGGTGTTCGAAAAGCCGACCAGCATGTCGATCGGGTCGCGCGGATAGGCCCAGGTCTCCATGACTGGAATGTCCAGCTCCCGAAGCGCACGCCGATTGCTTTCGAGCTCGATGACGCCGGTGAACAGGACCGCGGCTGGTCTGAGTGCGCGCAGCGATTGGATCATGCTCGTCTCCTTCGCATAGGAGTACGAGGTCTGGCCGACCATCAGCTGGAACCCGTTCGGTTCCAGGATCGCGGCCGCTGACTGTACGGCGAGCGCGAATTGCGGGCTCATGATGTTCGAGACGAAAGCGGCGACGATGGTCGATTGGCCCGAGCGCAGGGCGCGGGCGTGCGGGTTCGAGGCATAGCCCGTCGCTTCGACGACCGCCAGAATGCGCCGCCGCTTTTCCTCGGCGACCAGGTTGGGTCGCCTGAGCGCCCGCGAGACGGTGATGGGCGAGACACCCGCCAGTCGTGCCACTTCCTCGATGCGGGGCGAGCGCCGCTGCTCGGCGGCGCTCTCGTCGCGCACAGGGCCGTCGACCCGGACGACCTCGTCGATGGTCGGCGGGCGGCGTCGGGGCGGCGTATCGGTCATTCCCGGCCTTGGTCCGTGTCGTCAAATATCATGGGCGCGCAATGCCTTTTCATCGATCGGCCGGGCGACCTGGATCAGACAATCGCCCGCTTCGCTGTCGCTGTGAAGGCGGCGCGAGATGACAATGCCACTGTGTGCAAAGGTGAGCGCCTGTTCGGGGCGTTCGAGGTCGCTCAGATCATGGTACCAGCCGGCGAGATCGCCCGCCGCGACTTCGGCGCCGACGTCGACCGCCGGCTCGAACCAGCCGCGCCGCGTGGCGAAGATCGCCTGCTCGTGGCTGTCCAGCATCAGAAGCCGGGTCGGGCTCGTGACCGGCGGGTGGTCACCCAACAGCGGTGCCTCGACCATGCCAACGGCCTGCAGCAGGTTGTCGATCGCCCGGGAGGTCAGCGCCATGGTCGCGGGCGTCACCGTGCCGCCGCCGCCGAACTCGCCGCTGAGACCGATGGCGCCGGCACGGGCCGCCGCCGCCATAGAGGTCGGGGCCGTGGCGCCGTTCTCCGCGACGAAGCCATAGGGCATGCCGAGCGCGGCCATGAGTTCGAGCGCCCGGCCGAAGCGCTCGGGCGGCCCCTGGCGCTCGACGAGCGAGCAGGGCAGATGCGCCATCGAGGTGCCGCCCGAATGGAGGTCGAACACGATGTCGTGGCGCGGGAACAGCTCATGCTCGAGGAAGTGGGCAAGGCGCTCGGTCGGCGTGCCGCCCGGATTGCCGGGGAAGGCCCGGTTCAAGTTGCCTTGGTCGAGCGGAGAGCGGCGCCGCGCCGCCATCACGGCTGGCGCGTTGGCGATCGGCAGGATGGTGAGTTCGCCGCGGATCCGTTCCGGCGTGATCCGGCGGACGAGGCGGCCGAGCGTGATTTCGCCCTCGTACTCGTCGCCGTGGTTGCCCGCCATGAGCAAGATCCTGGGTCCGGTACCGCGCCGCACCCGGCAGACCGGGATCTTGACCTGGAAATAGGGCGACCGGTCGACCGAAAACGGAATGCCGAGAAAGCTCAGCGCCTTGCCGTCGGCCGTGAGATCGAGGGAGTGGAACAGGCCGGTGTGCATGAACTTCTTCTTTAACTTCTTCTTCCGGGGTCGGTCAGACGGCCGCGATCGCGGTCATCTCGACGCGCAGGTCGGGATCGGCGAGGCGCGCCTCGACGCAGGCGCGCGCCGGCGGGTTGGCCGGATCGATCCAGCGGTCGTAGATCTCGTTCATCGCGTCGAAATCGCCGATCTGCGGCAGGAAGACGTTGACCGCGACGAGCTTCGACTTGCTGCTGCCGGCCTCGATGAGCAGCGCCTCGATCTTGGCCAGCACGTCGCGCGTCTGTTCCTGGATCGACCCTTTGCGGTTGTTGGCGACCTGGCCCGCGATATGGACGGCACCGGCATAGACGACGGCCTGGCTCATGCGCGAGCCGACCTGGAAACGCTGGATCATCGGGAACTCCTTGAGATGGGAAGAGGTACCGCGCCGCTCGGGACGGCGCGGCGACGGGATCAGATCTGCGGCAGGGTCTGCGCTTCCTTGAACCACTTCACCTGCAGGGCCGCGAGCTTGCCGTCGAGGCGATGGCAGAACAGGAAGGTGTTGATCCAGTTGAGGAAGTTCTGCTCGCCCTGGCGCACCAGCGCGTGGGCCGGCGACTGACGGATCAGGAACTTCAACTGCACTTCCTTGCTCGGGTTGTCCTCGGAGACCTTGAGCGCGATGGCGCTGTTCTCGGCGAACATCTCGACCTGGCCGGCGAGATAGGCGGCGATGGCAGACGGCGTGTCCTCGAAGCGCACGATGTTGGCATCGGGCGCGTTGTCGGTCAGCCAGACGTCGAGCGTCGAGCCCTTGGCGACGCCGATCGAATGGCCCTTGAGCGCCGTCACGTCCTTGGCCGCCTCGATGCTCTTCGGTCCGTAGACGCCGAGGTTCACCGCGGCATAGGGCTGCGAGAACATCGCCTGCAGCGCGCGCTCGGGCGTGGCGCCGGCCGCCGCGATCAGCACGTCGACCTTGTCGGCGAGCAGGCTCGGGATCCGGCTGGCGCCGGTGAGCGGGACGAGGTCGAGCTTGACGCCGAGGTCCGTCGCCATCTGCTTTGCCAGATCGACGTCGAGGCCGGCGGCCTCGCCCTTGGCGTCCTTGAAGCCCCAGGGGGCGGCATCGAGCAGCACGCCGACGCGCAGCGTGCCGGCCTTCTGCACGTCCTGCAGCTTGTCGGCGCGCGCGAGAGCCGGCAGCGCCAAGAGGACGACGGCGAGGGCGGTCGCCAGAATGTTTCGAACCCCAGTCATGGAATGACCTTTCCTGTTGAACGGCGTTTGTTGTCGGGTGGCGCTAGCGGATCGATCCGATGAAGCTCTTGAGCTCCGGCGTCCGCGGGTTGGCGAAAAGCTCGGCCGGCGGCCCCTGTTCCCAGACCGTGCCCTGGTGCATGAAGACGAGCTTGGTCGCGACCTGGCGGGCGAAGCCCATCTCGTGGGTGACGAGCACCATGGTCATGCCCTGGCGCGCCATCTCCTCCATGACCTTCAGCACCTCGCCGACGAGTTCGGGATCGAGCGCCGAGGTCACTTCGTCGAACAGCATGAGGTGCGGCGCCATGGCGAGGCAGCGCGCGATCGCGACGCGCTGCTGCTGGCCGCCCGACAGGCGCTCGGGATAGGCGTCGATCTTGTCGGCGAGGCCGACGCGCTCCAGGACCTCTCGCGCGAGCTTGCGGCCCTCGGCCTTGGCGATCTTGCCGGTCAGCACAGGGGCGAGCGTGATGTTGCGCTCGACCGTCAGGTGCGGGAACAGGTTGTAGGCCTGGAACACGATGCCGACGCGTTGCCTGAATTCCCTCAGGTCGGGCATGTCGGCATGGACGCGCTTGCCCTCGACCCGGATTTCGCCGCCATCGATCCGCTCAAGCCCGTTGAGGCAGCGGAGCAGCGTCGATTTGCCGGAGCCGGAGCGGCCGATGATCGTAACGATCTCGCCCTCCTCGATCTCGAGCGAAACGCCGCGCAGCACATGGACCGGGCCGAAGCTCTTGTGGACGTCCGAGATTTCAACGAGAGCCAAGGCGAGTCTCCAGGGAGCGCGACCAGAGGGTGAGCGGCAGGCACAGCGCGAAATAGAGCGCCGCCACGGCGCAATAGACGGCGAGCGGCTGAAACGTCGCCGCACTCACTAGCTGTCCGGCGCGGGCGAGCTCGACGAACCCCACGATGGAGGCGAGCGAGGTGCCCTTGATGAGCTGGACCAGGAAGCCCACCATCGGCGGCAGCGCCAGGCGGAGCGCCTGGGGTGCGATCACATGGCGGAACTGCTGCCAGCGGGTGAGGCCGAGGCAGGCGGCCGCCTCCCACTGCGCGTGCTTCACCGCCTCGATGCCGCCGCGCCAGATCTCGCCCAGGAAGGCGGCGGTGTAGATCGTATAGGCGATGCCGACGGCAACCAGCGCCGGCACTTCGATGCCGAGGAATACCGGTACGCCGAAATAGAAGAACATGAGCAGGCCAAGGAGCGGCACGCCTTGGACGAGCTGCAGGAGTGCCGTGGCAAGGAAGCGCGGCAGCCTGGCGCCGCTCGTGCGCATGAGTGCCAGGCCGAGCGCGAGCGGTCCGCCGCAGGCGAGCGCGATCGCGAGTAGGGCCAGCGTCCAGCGCAGCGCGGTCAGGAGCGACAAGAGGTCGGCGGCGGTGAGGGAACGCATCGGCCGGCCTCCTCAGCGCCTGACGGGCCAGCGGAACACGAGCCGCCCGGCCGCCGCGAACAGCAGCTTGAACGCCATGGCGAGCGCGAAATAGAGCGCGCAGATCACGGCATAGACCTCGAAGCTGCGATAGGTCCGGCTCTCGATGAAGCTGCCGGTGTGGAACAGCTCCGGTGCCGAGACCTGGGAGGCGAGCGAGGAGCCGAGCAGCAGCAGCACGAACTGGCTCGTCATCGCCGGATAGATCGCGCGGAGCGCCGGCGGCATGACGACGTGGCGGAAGCTCTGCCAGCGCGTGAGGCCGAGACAGAGGCTCGCCTCGATCTGGGCCTTGGGCACGGCTCCGAGGCCGGCGCGGACGATCTCGACCGCATAGGCGCCAAAATAGAGGCTGAGCGCGATCGCGGCGGCCGGCAGGGGTGGGAGCCGTATGCCGATCGCCGGCAGGACGAAGAAGATCAGGAACAGCTGGATCAGCGCCGGCGTGTTGCGCACGAGCTCGATATAAGAGCGGATTGCGACCCGGACCGGTGCCGGGCCGCTGCGCAGCAGCAAGGCGCCGGCAATGCCGATCATAAGGCCTGCGCAGGCCGCGATCACCGTGAGCGCGAGCGTCAGCAGCGCGCCGTCGAGCAGCATGCCCTGATAGCGCCAGAGCGGCTGAAAGTTGAGCGACGGCATGTCAGCCGAAGAAGGTCCGGTAGGCGGTCCGCACCCGCCCGTCGGGATCGAGGCCGAACAGCACGCGCCAGCGGTCGAGGCAGGTGCAGGGGTGCGAGATGCCGAATTCCAGCACGTCGCCGACGGCGAGCGGGCTGTTGTCGGAAACCGCCAGGAACGCATGCTGGTCGTTGAGCTTCGCGACGCGCGCGTGATCGGGATCGAAGCCGTCGACCGGCGCACCGTCACGATATGCTGCAAGCGGCCGAGGCAGATCCTGGTCGAATGACACGTCGCGCATGCCGAAGCCCAGGATGGCGAGGCCGGGCTCGGGCCGCGACAGGACTTCGCCCCAGAGCCGAAGCGCCGGGCGGAAACTCGTGGCGGCGGACCGGACGATCCCGTTCACGACGAAGCCCTGCCGCTCGTCCATGGCGCGCAACGCCCGATCGTAGGTGCCGTGGTCATGGAAGAACAGCGCACCGCTGCGCAGCAGCAGCGTGGCATTGCCGTCCGCGGCGATAGGTGCGGATGCGGCACCCACGACCAGGTCGAAGAAGGCGGAGCCGCCGGCGGAGAACAGCAGGGGCGCCGTTGGCACGCGCTCGCGAACGCGGGCGAAGGCGTCGAGCGCCCGCGTCATCAGCGCCTCGATCGCCTGTCGGGTCGCAATCGGATCGGCGCTTGCCGCTGCACCCTCATAGGTCGCAATGCCGCCCAGCGCCAGCCGACCGTCGGCAGCCTGGACCGCGGCGATGATCTGCTCGACGGTCGCTGCGTCGCGGGCGCCGCCACGGCCGATGCCGACCTCGACCAGGACCGGCAGGGCCGAACGGTTTGCCTCCGTGGCGGCGACGGCGAGCGTTGCCACCGCTTCCGGCGAGTCGGCGAAGATCCGCACGTCGACGTCCGGATAAGCCGCGAGAAGGGCGCCCAGCCGCCGGCCGCTTGCGATCCCGCCGATCTCGTTGGCAAGCAGCAGCCGCTTGATGCCGGCACGCAGCATGACCGTGGCCTGCTGCAGGTTCGCGACCGTGATGCCCCAGACCCCGGCCGAGATCAGATCCGCGGTCAACTGCGGCGCCATCGGCGTCTTGGCATGGGGAGCCAGTGCGGCGCCGTGGCTGCGTACATAGGCGAGAAGCAGCTCGCGGTTTGCCGTGAAGGCTGCTTCGTCGAGCGTCAGGACCGGCAAGCTCATCTCGCCGCGTGCCGGATGCCAGCCGCAGTAAGCTACATCACGCAGCTTCATGGGCGTCGTGCCGGGCGGGACGCCCCGTACGGTGTCGTCGAGCGGACCATCCAGCGTATCTGCGATAAAAGCGTGCATTCGTCCGGGCGCGGTTCAGTGAGTTTTGACAACGTTACCATTTCATAGAAATTTGCAAATGACAACGTTGTCATTGAAGATCTATCGACCATACGCCGTTGAGCCGTCGCTGCGCTAAGCGTCTGCTTCCGCGTTCCGAGCACCAAAAGCCGCCGTTCCGCCCTCGGCCAGCTCCGCCCCTTCCGCTTCGCGCCCAAATCGGTCATTCGGCGGCAATCGAAGGAGCCCCGGGCGCGGACCGGGATACAACCGTCGCTCACCGGCGCCACGAGGAAGCCCTAAGCAAACCTGCACAGAGGTGGTCATTCCGGTCCTTTCGGGAGCTCCCAAAAGCTGCACGGTTGCTCACTCGGTTGCATCTAAAAATGTGCATATACGAATCGTGAGCAAATTTATAATGCGACAAGTCGCAAAAAGAGTCGTATATTTGCGGATCGCACTGAAAGGCAAATTTCAGGCGCATTCGCAGAGGAGTGCTTCACGATGAAAATGAAATTCCACCAGGTCCTGATCGGCGCATTCATCGCGGCCGTCTCGCTCGGCGCCGCGCAGGCCAAGGACCTGATCGTCGCCACCGACACGGCCTTCGTGCCGTTCGAGTTCAAGCAAGGCGACAAATATGTCGGCTTCGACATCGATCTTTGGGATGCCGTCGCCAAGGACATCGGCGTCACCTACACGCTGCAGCCGATGGACTTCAACGGCATCATTCCGGCACTGCAGACCAAGCAGGTCGACGTGGGGCTCGCCGGCATCACCATCAAGGACGAGCGCAAGAAGGTCATCGATTTTTCCGACGGCTACTACGACAGCGGCTTCCTGCTGATGGTTCCGGCCGCCAGCAAGATCGCCGGCCCGCAGGATCTCAAGGGCAAGACGCTGGCAATCAAGACCGGCACTTCGGCCGCCGATTACGCCAAGGCGAATTTCAAGGACACGGAACTGCGTCAGTTCCCGAACGTCGACAATGCCTATCTCGAGCTTCAGACCGGCCGCGTCGATGCCGCCATGCACGACACGCCGAACGTTCTCTACTACGTCGCGACCGCCGGCGCCGGCAAGGTCAAGGCCGTGGGCGAGCAGATGATGGCCCAGCAATACGGCATCGCCTTCCCCAAGGGCAGCGACCTGGTCGCCAAGGTGAACGCCTCGCTCGCCAAGCTGAAGAAGAACGGCACCTATGCGGCGATCTACAAAAAGTGGTTCGGAACCGAACCTAAGATCTAGTCGCCACGCGTCTCGACGCCAGCGCGCCGGCAGCCCCGGCGCGCGCCATGCGAGTAAGTCAAATGCAATTCGACTGGTCGGTGGTCATCAGTTCTCTGCCCGCGCTTCTGGGCGGCGCGCGGCTCACCATCCTCATCGCCCTCGCCGGTCTCGTCGGAGGCCTTGTCGTCGGAACCGTGGCAGGCTTCATGCGGGCCTATGGACACTCGTTCCTGAACGCAACCGCCTTCGCCTATGTCGAGATCATCCGCGGTACGCCGATCGTGGTGCAGGTGATGTTCATCTATTTTGCCCTGCCGGTCCTGGCCGATGTGCGCGTCAACCCGATGACGGCCGCAATCACCGCCATCATCGTCAATGCGGGCGCCTACATCGCGGAAATCGTGCGCGGAACGCTGCTCTCGGTCAGCAAGGGCCTGAAGGAAGCGGGGCTGGCGCTCGGCCTGCCGATGTGGAAGGTGCTGGCCTATGTCATCGGCCCCATCGCCTTTCGCCGTATGATCCCGCCGCTCGGCAACCAGTTCATCGTCAGCCTCAAGGACACTTCGCTGTTCATCGTCATCGGCGTCGGCGAACTCACCCGGCAGGGCCAGGAAATCATGGCCTCCAACTTCCGCGCGGTCGAGGTCTGGACCGCCGTTGCCATTCTCTACCTCGTCATGACGAGCTCCTTGACCATCGTTCTCCGGCTCGTCGAAAAGAGGATGCGCATCCTGTGAGCATCGTGGAATTCAGAAACGTCACCAAGACGTTTGGCTCGATCACCGTGCTGAAAGACGTCGATCTGGACATCAAGGCCGGCGAGGTGGTTGTGCTGATCGGCCCGTCCGGCTCCGGCAAGTCGACACTCCTGCGCTGCATCAACGCGCTGGAGGAAATCGACGGCGGAGACCTGGTGGTCGACGGCATCAGCGTCCGCGAGGGCCGTTCGCGCGTGCGCCTCATCCGCCAGGAAGCCGGTATGGTGTTCCAGCAATTCAATCTTTTCCCGCAGATGACGGCGCTGGAAAATGTCGCGTTCGGCCCGCGCCGGGTGCGCGGCGTGGCCAAGGCGGAAGCGACCGAGCAGGCGAAGGCGCTGCTTGCCAAGGTCGGCCTCGCCGAGCGCAGCCATCACTACCCGACGGAACTCTCCGGCGGCCAGCAGCAGCGTGTCGCCATTGCGCGCGCGCTCGCCGTCAGGCCGAAGCTGATGCTGTTCGACGAGCCGACATCGGCGCTCGATCCGGAACTTCGCCAGGAAGTGCTGCGCGTCATGCAGTCGCTTGCCGAGGAGGGAATGACCATGATCGTCGTCACCCATGAGATCGCCTTCGCCCGCCAGGTCGGTACGCGGCTGATCTTCATGGAGGGCGGCAAAATCACCGTCGACGGCGATCCCGCCGTTCTGCTCGACAATCCCCAGAATCCCCGGCTTCGCGAGTTCCTCCAGCATGTCCACTGAAGTCTCTCGTGGGCTTGCCAGCCTCGAAATCGAAGGCAACTCCTTCGAGATCGGTGCGGCCCTCGGCCGCCACGGGGCAGAGATCGTCTCTCGTTACCTTGTGCGCACCCATGCCTGGGCTTTCGTCACAAGCTTCCGCGACAGCGATCTCGTGCGCTCGGCGAAAGCGCTGGCGGAAGCCCGCTTCCCCCGCTATCTCGAAGAGCTGAAGGGGCTCGCAGCCGGTCTCGGCCTTGCCTTCGACGACGTCTTCGCCTGGAATTGCCGCGGCGATATCTGGGCGATGAGCCCGGACGGCTGCACGACCGTGCAGATACCGGGCGCCGAGCCGGTCGTGGCGCATAACGAGGACGGCGATCCAGGGCTAAGATCCGGCTGCGTGCTGGCCACGGTGCGCCCGGAGAGCGGCCGCGTCTTCACTGCCTTCGTCTACCCGGCCTCTCTTCCCGGCCATACCTTCGCCGTCAACGACGCGGGGCTGGTGATGACGGTCAACAACATCCGCTCGCGCGCCACGGGGGAGGGCCTGCCGCGCATGATCCTGACACGGGCGCTCATCGATTGCGGCACGCTCGACCAAGCACTTGGCCTCGTCCGGCAGCAGCCCCGCGCCGGCGCGTTTCATCTGACGCTTGCGCAGGCCGGCGAAGCGGAAATCGTCAGCGTGGAATTCACCCATGCCAATGTTTCCGCCCGTCCTGTCCGCCGCCTGTCGAGCCATGCCAATCATCTTGTCCATGACGGCATGCGCGTCGAGCGCCAGATCGTCACCGCCTCCTCGCGCTCCCGCCAGGAACGGGGTGACGAGATGATCGCGGCAGCGGGCGGTGCGATCGATCCGCTGACCATCCTCCGCGACACCGCGCGCGCGGCCCTGCCAATCCACCGCATGCAGCCGGATGACCCCGACAACGAGAACACGCTGGCGACGGCGATCTTCAAGATCGGCGCGGACAAGGTGGAATGCGCCATCTATGATGCGGCCGACAGCCAGCCGCGTTTCCGCTTTACCCAGCCGCGGACATCTCCTGCATGAGGTTTTCCGCATGACTCCAGACGGCAAACCGGTAGCGTCTTTGCGCCCGGCAACGCTGGAGGAGCTTCGGGCGCTGACGGTCGAGATCCAGCGCGGGGAAACGGAGATTTCGCTCGGCGGCAAGGCGCTCGACGTGCTGTCGCGCCTGGTGGACACACCCGAGCAGACGGCGGTCCGCACCATTTCCGAACTCGCCGATGCGCTCGCCATCAACGCATCGACGCTGACGCGCCTTGCCAAACGGCTGGGGTATGCGGGGTTCAGCGATTTCCAGGACGTCTTCCGCCAGGCCATCGCCGACGACGAGCGTTATTTCTACAGCCGGCAGGCCGGGCGGCTGATATCGGTCAATCAGGAGGCGGGCGAGGAAATCCATATCCTGGAGCGGCTTGCGGCGGAATCGAAGGCCAATATCGACGGCTTTCTGTCCCAACTCGACGGCAGGTCGCTCAACGGCGCGGCGGCTCTGCTCGCCAACGCCAGACGTGTACGCGTTTACGGCGTTCGCCAGTTTCACGCCTTTGCAAGCTTCCTGACCTACGGCCTGGCGATGCTGCGCACCGACGTGGCCCTTCTCGATGCGCCGCGGCTCGGCGAGGCGGAAGGATTGGCGCAGCTATCGCCCGGCGATGTTCTGGTCGTCGCGAGTTGCGCGCCCTACACACGCAATGTCGCCGAGGTCGCTGCTGTCGCCGCCCGCAAGGGCATCGCGGTCGTCGCGGTGACCGATACGCGATCCTCGCCGCTCGTTCCCCCGTCCGGCCACGCCTTCCTGGTACCCCACGCCAGCAGCTTTTTCAGCAACAGCATGGGTGCCTATATCGTTTTCTGCGAGGGGTTGCTCAATCTCGTCGCCCGCGCGCTCGGAGACCGGGCGATCGAAGCGCTCGCAGAACGCGAAAGGCTGATTGGCGAGCTGCAGATCGAGATCGACAAGCCTTAGCCTGAAAAGATCTTACGATCGGGGCCTTTCGCGGATGGATCGAGGATCAGTTAGAGCGGTTTGCGATCATGCTGGGTCATAGCCCGCGGTCTTGAAATAGTTGAGGCACTCATCGGGCTCGTAGAGGTCGCAGATTTCGCCGATGGCCTGCCAGAGGTCCTCGATCGTCCTGGCGGCG
>NZ_BMJQ01000034.1 GCF_014643535.1 Aliidongia dinghuensis
TTCTTGTTCCCAGACACCGAACCTGC
The DNA here is from genome assembly GCF_014643535.1 of Aliidongia dinghuensis. Classification (NCBI taxonomy): domain Bacteria; kingdom Pseudomonadati; phylum Pseudomonadota; class Alphaproteobacteria; order Rhodospirillales; family Dongiaceae; genus Aliidongia; species Aliidongia dinghuensis. The sequence continues at coordinate 27 of NZ_BMJQ01000034.1, forward strand.
ACTCCGCGCTCTCCGACAGTTGCAAAACGGCGCCGTTAGAACAATCAATCTGAGGGTAAATGATCGTGTCCAGGAGGGGCATCAAGATGCGTAATCGAGCATATAGGCGAGTTGCGAGGCCGAGATGCCGACCACGCCGTCAGCTGGCGATGGCCACAGGAAGCGGCCTTTCTCCAACCGCTTGGCGTAGAGCGACATGCCGAGACCGTCGTGCCAAAGAATTTTTATTAGATCACCTTTGGCACCTCTGAAGACGTAAAGATCGCCCGCGTGCGGGTCCCGACCGAGCGCCTCCTGAACCTGAAGCGCCAGCCCGTTCATGCCGCGCCGAATGTCGGTGCGGCCAACCGCCAGCCAAACCCGCACATCGCTTCGGATCGGAATCATCGCGCCCGCAGCGCCTTCACAATCGCCGATGCCAACGCCGGTGGCGTCGTCATCGGAAGACGGACCAGCCCCTTCTCGCCGACCTCGATCTCGACCATCGCGACCGGCGCCAAGGCGGTCGCAGGCTCTACCGGCACCACGACCATCTCATTGAACCCAGGCACCTGGCCCGAGGCCAATGCCTCCCTCCGCCATTTATAGATCAGGCTCGTCGCGACATCGTATTGGCGCGACACATCACGCACGTTTGCATCGGGCGCAAACGCTGCCGCCAGGATCTGCCGCTGCTCATCCTCGCTCCACCGGCGCCGCCTCTCCGGGCCGGTTATCAACGTCATCTGGCTCATGCTGTGCTCGTAGCTGTGCTCGTAGCTGCGCTCGTAAGGAGAGCTTATGAGCGCAGCTTCGCTACCCGGTCATAACCCGGCAAGGCGGCCCACCCCGGAGGCGTACGGCATGTCCTGGATGCGGCATCGACCGAACCCGGGTGGCGCTGCCCAACTGTCCGAACCTGCCGGGTCAACTCAGCGGGCTCACCCAGTTACCTTTTGGACAGCGCCAGATCGCTGCCGTGTCGGTCCCATACGCTCCGCTCAAGGGCCTGTGCACGCAGTTCATGCTTAAGGATCTTGCCTGTCGAGGTCCGCGGGAAATCGGGTCGGAACTCGATGTATCTCGGTACGCAGTAGTAGGGCATTTTGTCTGCTGCCCAGGCGCATAGCTCTTGTGCGGTGATTTTCCCATCCGGCGCGAGCACAACCGAGAGCATCACCTCTTCGTCGGCCAGTTCTGAAGGAACCCCGTAAGCGGCCACGTCGACAACGGCTGGATGGCGCAGGAAGACGCTTTCCACTTCGTAGCTCGATATGTTTTCACCCGCCCGGCGCATGTAGTCCTTCTTTCTATCGAAGAAATGCAGATTGCCGTGGGTATCGAAAACACCGAGATCGCCGGTCCTGAACCAAAGGTCCCGTGTCGTTGCGAGGGTCAGTTCCGGACGGCGCCAATAACCGTCGAACATTATGCCAGGGCGATGAGGGCGCAAGACGATCTCGCCAACTTGCCCCGCCGGGCACTCTTCGTCTTGGTCATCGAATATTCTGACATCGAAGTCTATCGGCGTTCCGGCCGAACCTAACGCTGCTTCGTCTTTGGTGTCGAGGATGGCCACCCGACCCGCTTCCGTCAGGCCGTAGCCAAGATTGCCCACCCAGCCGACTCCGAAGCGCTCACGCCAAAGGGCACAGTCCTCCTTGCTGAAGGGAATCCCGGTCACGATCCTCAGGCGACCAAAACAGCGGCGCTCCGCGTCGCTTGGCGGGGCGTTCGCGATCAGCGGACCCATGGATCCGACGACAGAGCCTATGGTGGCGCCAGTCCGCTCTATTTCCGCCCAGAAGTTCGAGACCGAGAAGCGCGGAATGAGGGCTACCTTTGCTCCGACGAAGATGGCCGGCAGCACCACTCCACAAGTCCCGTACACGTGGAACAAGGGCAGTGCCGACCACACCACATCCGACGATTCGATAGCCAGTTGGCGGACCATGGCGCGCCCGATGTAGCAGGCGTAGCTGTGTGAGACCATGCAGCCCTTCGCCGGGCCGGTCGTGCCCGATGTGTACAGGATCATGGCAAGATCGCGGGGGGCCGCGGACCGTTGTGGCGCCCGCTCGGGCCGCCCCTTCAAGATGCCTATGTCCCTCAACCGGGCGTCGGGGCGAAATTCATCTAGTCCGTCAGATATCACGAGAGCATCGGCGGCAGGGTCGAGCACATCCATGATGCGCTGCAGCGCCTCCTTCTGCGTGACAATGAAGCGGGAGCCGGAGTCCGTGAGCTGATGGCGCAATGCCTCGCCCTTCAGCGCGGTATTGAGCGGCACATAAACGGCTCCGAGGCTCAGGACCGCAAACCACAGCATCACGCCGAGGAGCTTGTTTTCGATCATGACGCATACCGTGTCGCCAGGGGCGACGCCGCATTGGTCCAGTCCGGCAGCGAAGCTATCCACCTCCGCCTTGAAGTCTGCGTATGTAAAACACTTGCTTTCGTAATCGATGCAGAGGCGTTCCGGCCACGCCCGAGCCGCGTGAGCCAATGCACCCGGGATAGTGTCGTCGTTCTGGCGAGTCCACGTCCGCCGGTGCGGATTCGAAACCAAGCCATCCATATGGTTCATGTTGCAGTTTCCTTCCCTTGCCAGGCCGGCTGTGTCCCATCGTTTTGTGTGGGGCGTGCCTTGGCGTTTTACTTCTGCTACGTGCCTAGCCGGCGGTGTCGTGCGACCGCGCTTCTTTTAGGATGATGTTCATAACCGCAGTGCAGTCGAGCCACCATAATAATCTGCTTGGTCGAGTGCCCGTCCAGTCAGCGCTGAACGAAGCCTCCAAGGCGCCGGGGTGGCAGATCGGTCTTGAGCGCGGTGCAGGCAAGGGGAAGTGCCCTGGTCCGGAACAGGGTCGCTCAACACGAGAGCTCGGGTGAATATGGCGCCTTTGGTCGGTTCGAGATCGGATGACGGTTTTCGGCCGCATCGCAGCCAGGGTATGCCATCGCCGGGTCGTACGCCCTTCGGTTGGAAAACGATCGTTTTATTTTCTTGACGGTTTTTTCGAGTTGATGCAGCTTCCATCCATGCAAAGCATTCCGTCACTCGATAGCGCAAAAACCGGTAGCGGCACCCTGGGTCGCCTGGTTTGCAGTGCCATAGCTAGGTTCCGGGACCGTCAGGCGATGTCCGACGGCCATACGGAGTGGACTTACCGCGATCTGGGGGAGGCGATCGGCCGATTTATATCGGCCCTCCGCAATCGAGGTTTGGCCAAAGGCGACGGCATTGCCGTGCTTTCAACCAATCGGGTGGAAGCATTCGCCCTGCTTTGCGCTGCCAATCTCTTAGGTGTTCGCTACACGCCGCTCCATCCGCTTGCTGCCGCGGCGGAGCATGCGTTCATCCTCGAGGACAGCGGCGCAGCTCTGCTCATCGTGGATACGGGCTTTGCTGAGCGCGTCGGTTCGCTCCGCCAGAGCCTGCCGGGCCTTGAGATCGCCGCCCTTGGGGCGGTGCCGGGATGCCCGGATATCCTAACGGAGCTGGCAGGGCTCGCGCCAGCTCCCCTGGTCGATCATGCCGACAGTGAGGCGATCGCCTACTTGGCCTATACCGGCGGAACAACGGGGCGCTCCAAGGGCGTCATGTTGTCTCACAGGTCTCTCGTCACAATGGCGAGCATCATTGCGGCGGAATGGGAATGGCCGCGCCTACCGCGCTACGCTGTCGTGACGCCCATCACCCATTCCGGTGGGATCAATATCTATCCCGTTCTGCATCTCGGCGGTTACGTACGCTTGATGCAGGGGTTCAAGGCAGCGAATTTCTGCCATGTCGTCGAGAAGGAGCGGCTGAACTGTACGTTTCTTGTCCCGACTCTGATCGGCGCACTGCTTGATGACGCCGGATCCCGGGCGGCTTTCGACCTGTCGTCACTCGAACTCATAATCTATGGCGCCGCACCCATTTCCCCGGATCGGCTCCGCGAGGCTATCGACACGTTCGGCCCGATATTCCTGCAGCACTATGGGCAGACGGAATGCCCGCAATGTGCTTGCACGCTTCGCCGAGCGGATCACGACCTCTCCCGCATCGAGCGCCTCGGGTCCTGCGGTGTTCCGGTTCCGACCATGGAACTGAAGCTCTTCGATGAGCACATGCAGGAAGTGGAAGTCGGCCGGCCAGGTGAAATCTGTGTTCGCGGCCCGTTGATGATGAGCGGCTATTGGAAGCAGCCGGACGCCACAGCAGCGGTATTCGCGGGTGGATGGCTGCACACTGGCGATGTGGCGATCCGAGACTCAGATGGTTACATTTATATTGTCGACCGCACGAAGGACATGATCATTTCCGGAGGATTCAATATCTATCCCCGGGAGGTGGAGGACGCCATCATGTCGCATCCGGATGTCGCTCAGGCCGCCGTCATCGGGGTGCCCGATCCCAAATGGGGAGAGGCGGTCAAAGCCTTTGTCGTCCCCCGTCCAGGTCGTACATTGAACCCCGCGGCGCTGATGCAGCATGTAAAGGACAAGCGCGGTGGCCCTTGGACTCCGAAGTCGGTCGAACTTGTAATGGAAGTCCCGCTTACTTCGTTGGGCAAAGTAGATCGGAAAGCATTGCGAGCGCGGTACTGGCAAGGCGAGTCCCGTTCGGTTTCCTGATTGATATGCCTGGATCGCATCCTCGATGGCCATTCGAGCGTGACAAACTCGACGCACTCGAAGCTGCGCTATGATCTACACCGATGGATGGCGTCGGCTTGGCACTTGAGATGATGTGACGGATAAGGGGCCAAGGAGAGATCGCGGAGGCAACCGGTATGAGCGCACCATCGATCGGACTGTTCCGGCGACCTGTCCAGCGCGAACTCCGTGCGCACCGATGGATATTCTAGATCTTCGATATCTCGCAGTGACGGCGAGCGCCATGAGCCTGACGCGGGCCGCCGAAATGCTCGGATTAAACGCATCAACCATAAGCCGGCGCATCACCCGCGTCGAGGACGAGCTGGGCGTCACGCTATTCGAGCGCGGGCGATCGGGGCTACGGCTGACGGAAGCTGGTCGCATGATGATGATTCATGTACAGCGTTCGCTGGACGACATCGAGGCGCTGATCAGAGCAGGGCGGAACAACGGGCATGGGCTGACTGGAAAGGTCCGCCTCGGCGTACGCCTGCCACCAATCGGCGAGCTACTGCGAAGCCTGCTGGGAGCATGGCGGCTTGCTGCCTCGGATGTCGAACTCGTCGTCTGCGAGATGAACGACCACGAGCTGCAAGCAGCGATCGCCGAACGCCGGCTGGATGTCGCGTTTGTCCCGAGGCACGCTCTTTGGCCGAGAGCTGCGTCGATGCCGGCCTATCGGGAGGCGCTGGTAGCGGCATTGCCTTCACTCCATCCCCTCAGCGCGAGTCCGGCCGTGACATGGGATTTGTTGCGAGGCGAGGTCGTGCTCACTCAAGAATGGGAAGGCAGCCACACGGCGCTTGAATTTTTTGCATCGTTTCTCGGAAGCGGCATTCGTTTCTCGGCTCACCCGGCGAGCAAACAGACGGTGCTCGGCCTCGTGGCGGCAGGATATGGTGTCACCTTGGCCACGGCGAGCCAGGGCACGGTCGGAGTTCCTGGAGTGACCTACGTGCCCATCGCCGAGCAGAATGCTTGGGTGATGGTCGATCTCGTATGGGCTGCCGACCGCGAGGAGCCGGTCGTCGGACGGTTCGTGGCTTTCATCCGCGATGAGGCCAGATCACGGGGGCTGGGTTGAGCTTTTCGTGCTCCGCCGGGCTTTCGAAAAGCCGCGGTCGGTTGCCATGAAGCGCGAGATCATAGGGACGATCAAGCGCGCAGGTTCGACCGGCGGCTGGCCGGTTTCTCTCCCCAGCGCCTCGCCATAGGCAAGGAGATCGCGGTGCAGGGAGCCGCTCACCTCGATCGTCAGCTTGACCGGCTTGTCGTCCTCGATGGGACCCAGCTTGAGCTTGCTCATATGTTCACCTCTCAGCCTTTGTACGGCTCCAGCACCAGGTCGTGAGTGACGAGGACACGCACAGGGAAGCCGGGGCGGATCGTGATGGTGGGTTGGATGCTGAGCGACCGGCTGACCACCTGTTCGCCAGCCTGATTGAGGCTTTGCGATGCGCCCTGCCGGATCGCCTGGGCGAGATTGTTCTCGCTGTCGCTGGTGCCGGCTTCCGCGCTGACGCTGAGGATCGTCGAAAGAAGCGCGGCCTTGAACAGCATGCCCCAATGGTTGTCGACCTCGTCCTCGAGGCCGGCATAACCCTCGGTATCCGTGCCGGGCTGCCGTTCCAGCACGACGGACGTGCCGTTCGGCATGATGATCCGGTTCCACACCATGAGCGCACGTGATTGGCCGAAGGCGATCTGCGCATCGTATTGTCCGATCAGCCTCGCGCCTTGCGGAACGAGAAGGATTTTCCCCGTCGGGCTATCGTAGACGTCCTCGGTCACCTGGGCCGTCACCTCGCCCGGCAGATCGGAGCGCAGGCCCGTGATGAGCGAAGCCGGAATGACGGACCCCGCCTGAAGGACATACGGGCTCGCCGGCGGCTGGATCCGGTCCGGGCTGGTCGTGCGCCTGTCGACATCCCCGTTGAGGAACGCCAGCTTATGGTCCTGGGAGGTGAGGCTGGCAGCGGAGGGATTCGCCGGCGAAGCTGATGGCGGCAGGGTCGGAGCTGTGGGGGCGGCCTGGATGCCGATGTTCGTCGTGGTGAACAGGTGGCTCGTGCGCGCGGCCTCCTGTTCCTGGGCGAGCCGCTGCTTCTCGGGGTCTTCAGCAGGCGCCGGTGCCGACATGCCGGGTGCCGGCGCACCGGCGTTGAGGATAGGTCGGCCGAGGTCGCCGGGGAGCGGAGGTCCGAGCTGGGGCGCGCTCTTCGGAAGACCGGTATAATCCTTCGGCAAGGACGCCAAGCCGTCGGGCGTATTGCGATTATTGGTGTTGTAAAGCTCGGACCCCGTGGTCTGCTGCTGGGGCTTCAAGGCGATGAAGAGCGCGCCGCCGACGCCCAGCGCCGCGGCGGCACCGAGACCGAGCAGGACCTTCCGCGAGAGGCGCGTGACCGGCGCCCGGCCCGATCGCAGCCGCATCTCCTGCGGCGGGTGCGGCGCGCTGGTGGCCTCCTCGTCTTCTTCCCGAGGCGCATCGCTCACGACTGCGGCCTCCCGTCGGTCCGCACGATGCGCACGACCTGCTGCTGCTTGCCGCCGAGCTTCAACTCGGCCGCCGCAAACAGGCGGTCGACGATCATGTAGTTGCTGCGGACGCGATAGTTGACGAGCTGGCCATCGCCTTCGGCGCCGATGACCCAGAGCGGCGGCAGTTCGCCTTGCGCAATGCCGCTCGGGAACGCGATGAAGACCTGGCGCCCATCGTCGAAGGCGCGCAGCGGACGCCAGGCCGGGCTGTCGCCTGCGATGCGGTAGCGGAAATTCAGCGCGTCGACATTCACTCCTCCGGCGACCGGCGCGGCTGCATCGGCGGCGGCATTTTGCTGGTGCAGCGCAATGAGTTGGTCCTGCGGATAGATCCAGGACACGGCCGCCATATAGGTCTTCTCATCGGAGCGGAGCTCCAGATGGTAGGTGCGCCGGTCGGTGTCGATGACGAGATTGGTGACGAGATCGGCCCGGGTCGGCTTGACGAGAATATGGATGTGCTTGCTGGGCCCGACCCCGCTCTCCGTGTCGCCGATGATCCAGCGCACCGTGTCGCCGGCGGCGACCGGCCCCGAGCCGACAAGCTGCTCGCCGGCTTCCAGCGTGATGTCGGTGATCTGCCCCGGCGCCGCGTAGACCTGGTAGAGCGCGCCGTCCGACCAGGGATATTCCTGGATGGCGTTGATGTAGCCGGCGCGCGTGGGCTGGATGCGCGCGGCACCATTGGCCTGATCGACGCGGGCTTTCGGATCGGCGGCTTCTGGCGGTGCGGTGCGTCCGGCCGAAAGCGGCTTCAACTGACCGGGCAGCGGCAGCGGCTTCGGCAGTTCGACGATCTGGACGGGCTTGGGCGGATCAGGAGCCAGGATCGCTTTGCGCGGCGTGTCGTCATAGCTGATGACTGGCGGCTTGTAGACGGAAGAGCATGCGCCGAGAGAGGCGGATGCGAGCAACAGCGTGGCAAGCGGCAGAGTGCGCATCAGCCGAGTTCCTTGGACCAGTTGAGGGCGTGGACGTAGACGCCGAGCGGGTTCTTCCGCAGCCGATCGGCATCGGTCGGCGTCTGCACGACGACGGTCAGGATGGCGCTCCATCGCTCGGTCGAGCTGAGCGCGTCATCAATGTAGCGGCGCTCGACCCATTCGACGCGGAAGCTGCTGCTGGAAGCGCGGATGACGCTGGCGACGTCGACCGAGACCTGCTCCTTGCCGATCTTGGCGAAGGGGTCGTTGGTCCTGGCGTAGTCGTTGAGCGCAAGCGCGCCCTTGTCGGTGACGTAGTTGTAGGCCTCGAGCCAGTCCTGGCGGAGCACGACCGGATCGGCGGGGATGCCGCGGACCTCTTCGATGAACCGTGCCAGATGCCACGCGATCTGCGGGTCGGTCGGCTGGTAGTCGGCGACGGCGGGTGCGACGGCCTGCGCCTGTCCCAGCTTGTCGACTTGCACGACCCAGGGCGTAATCGTGCCGCGGGCTGACTGCCAGACCAGTCCGCCGGCGAGGCCGCCGCTGAGAAGAAGCGAGCCGAAGAAGGCCAGCCGCCAGTTCTTCGCCTGGACGCGGGCCGAGCCGATGCGCTCGTCCCAAACTTGGCCGGCACGCTGATAAGGCGTCTCGGGTGCTGGGGTCTTGCCGTACCGGACCATGGGTCGTCGGAACATCGGTCATTCCCCCTCTGAAAGATCGACGCCGGTTCCGCTCGACGGATGGTCGCCGGACTGGATCGCGCGGTGCGCTGCTGAGGCGCCTTGGCTGATGGCCTGGTTGCGGCGCATGCGACGGGCCCAGGCCGGTGGGCTCGAGGATCCGGCGGCCGCTCCGGGCGCAGCACCTTCCCCGCTCCCGGCCGGGCCGGCGGCGGCGGACCGGCTTCCGGCGGCGAAGCTCTCGCGCATGCTGGCGGCGGCACGACGAAGCGGGCTCATCGCGGTATTGCCCGCCGAGGAGGCTGCGGCCTCGGCGACGCCGGACAGGCCGCCGGCGCGGTAGGCGGTGGTGGCAGCACCCGCCAGGGTCGCGCCGCCGCGTGCGGCGCCTGCCGCCACGCCGGCGGCTGCGCCGACCGCGCCAACGCCGGCGGCCGCGAGCCCAACACCTGCTGCGCCGACACCGGCGACCGCAAGACCCGTACCGATGGCGGCGCCGGCGCCGAGCTGCGGCCCACCCGAGATCAGCCCGTTGGCAATGCCCGGGCCGAAGATCGTGAGCGCGAACAAGGCGAGCGAGGCCAGGATCAGCGTCAGGGCGTCGGAAATGGTCGGCGGGTTGTTGAAGCCATTGGTGAACTGCCCGAAGATCTGCTGGCCGATGCCGACGATCACGGCGAGCACCAGGATCTTCACGCCCGAGGAGACGACGTTGCCGAGCACCTTCTCGGCGAGGAAGGTGGTGCGCCCGAACAGGCCGAAGGGGACGAGGACGAATCCCGCGAGCGTGGTCAGCTTGAACTCGATCAGGCTCACGAAGAGCTGGATCGCCATGATGAAGAAGCTGACGACGACGATCATCCAGGCGACCAGCAGGATGATGATCTGGACCAGGTTCTCGAAGACGCTGGTGAAGCCCATCATGCCGGAGATCGAGGTCAGGATTGGCTTCCCGGCATCGATGCCGACCTGGGCGAGCTTGCCCGGCTGCAGGAGCTGCGCGGTCGAGATCGTGCCGCCGCCCGCCTCGATGCCGAGGCCGGCGAAGGAGTTGTAGATGATCTGGGCGAGGTTGTTGAAATTGCCGATGATGAAGGCGAAGACGCCGATGTAGAGCGTCTTGCGGATCAGCCGGGCAAGCACGTCCTCATCAGGCACCAGCGCCCAGAACAGACCGGCGAGCGTGATGTCGATGCCGATCAGGACGCCGGCGAGCCAGCGCACGTCGCCTTGGACGAGGCCGAAGCCAGAGTCGATGTATTGGGTGAAGGTGCCCAGGAAATTATCGATGACGCCGGTGCCGCCCATCGCACTTACCGACCCTCCGGCGCGGACCGGTCATCAAAGAAGCGCCGCCGGTTCTCGGCCCAGGTTGCCTGGCAGTCCGCATCCTGTTCGGCGGCCGGCCCAAGCGCCTGGCAGCGAGCGAGCGCCGGCGCGAGCGGGTCACGGCCGGAGGGCGGCGGCGCGGTATCGTGGCGCGCAGGACCGCTGCCGACATGAATTGCGGCAAGGACGATCGCAGCCGCCACGAAGGCGAAGGCCGCTGCGCGCCCGATCGCCTTGAGGCTGGGAACCCGAACGCACATCAGTGGAACATCTGCGCGGAGCCGGGCTGGTAGCCGGCGCCGTAGTTGAGAAAGTTCCGCATCTGCTGCTGGGATTGCACCTGGCTCTCGAGCTTGCCGGCGCCGTCGATGCTCTGCGCGCGGGCCATCGCGGCGATGACCGACGTCACGTCCGCGAGCTGCTGGGTGGCGAGGCCCATGAGCTGGTTGCCGGATTGCGCCGCCTGCAGGGCGCCGCTGGCCGATTGGCTCGACGAGATCAGGGCGTTGATCTGGGTGCGGGCGTTGTCGAGGTTCTGGACCACGCCGGCCTGGACATGCATCGAGTCCTGGTAGGCCGCGCGGGCGTTCTGCCAGCGCGTCTGGGCGTCGGCCAGGAGCTGGGCGTTCGGCGTCGAAGCCGAATAGCTCTGCGGGTAGACTTGGGTAAAGGCCTGGTCGATCGTGCTGACGCTGTAGGCGATGCGCTGCGCCTGGGTGAGGAGCTGCTCGGTCCGCTGGATCGACGCTTCGAGCTGCGCGACCGACGAATACGGCAGGCTGGCGAGGTTCTTCGCCTGGTTGATCAGCATCGTGGCCTGGTTCTCCAGGCCCTGGATCTGATTATTCACCTGCTGCAGCTCGCGCGCGGCGGTGAGCACGTTCTGGGAGAAGTTCGTCGGGTCGTAGACGATCCATTGCGCCCGGGCAGGTGCCGTGGCCGTGGCGAGCGTCAGGGCGACGACGCCCACGCCGAGCGCGGCGCGAACATGGCTGCGGTTCATGGTGTGGTCTCCTTCACGGGCGAGAGCATGCCGGCGGCCCAGTCGAGCCCCTTGCTGCGCAGCCAGGCCGCGGCGAAGCCCGCCTTGCCGTGCTGGGCGAGGAGATCGGCGATGGCGGCCTGGTCGGTCTTCGATGATGCGGCGGTGAAGGCGAGTGCCACCTCCGAGAGGCCGAGCTCGAACAGGCGGTTGCCGCGGCGCGACTGGCAGTAGTAGTCGCGCTTCGGTGTCGCGCGGCTGAGGATCTCGATCTGCCGGTCGTTCAAGCCGAAGCGGCGATAGACCACGGCGATCTGGGGTTCGAGCGCGCGCTCATTCGGCAGGAACAGCCGTGTCGGGCAGCTCTCGATGATGGCCGGCGCAATGGCGGAGCCGTCTATGTCCGCGAGCGATTGCGTGGCGAAGATGACGCTGGCGTTCTTTTTGCGCAGCGTCTTCAACCACTCCCTGAGCTGGCCGGCGAAACCTGGATCGTCGAGGGCAAGCCAGCCCTCGTCGATGATGAGGAGCGTCGGCTGGCCGTCGAGCCGGTCCCCGATGCGGTGGAAGAGATAGGCGAGCACGGCGGCGGCGGAGCCGCTGCCGATCAGCCCCTCGGTCTCGAAAGCCTGGATGTCGGCCTCGCCGAGCCGTTCGGCTTCCGCGTCGAGCAGGCGACCCCAAGGCCCTGCGACGGTGTAGGGCTGGATGGCCTGCTTCAGCGCCCCCGATTGCAGCAGCACAGAGAGGCCGGTGATCGTCCGTTCCTCGAGCGGCGCGGAGGCGAGCGAGGTCAGCGCCGACCAGAGATGCTCCTTCAGCTCCGGCGTGATCGCCAGAGATTCTCGGCCGAGCAGCGCCGCCACCCACTCGGCCGCCCAGGCGCGTTCGCCGGGATCGTCCACGCGCGCCAGAGGCTGCAGCGCCACAGGCTCGGCGGCGTCGCCGGCGAGGGCACCGCCGAGATCGTGCCAATCGCCGCCCATGGCGAGCGCCGCCGCGCGGATCGAGCCGCCGAAGTCGAAGGCGAAGACCTGGGCGCCTGAGTAGCGACGGAACTGCAGCGCCATCAGCGCCAGCAGCACGCTCTTGCCGGCGCCGGTGGGGCCGACGATGAGCGTGTGCCCGACATCGCCGACATGGAGCGAGAAACGAAACGGCGTCGAGCCCTCGGTTCGGGCGAAGAACAGCGGCGGCGCCTGGAAATGCTCGTCCCGTTCCGCGCCCGCCCACACGGCCGAGAACGGCATCATATGCGCGAGGTTGAGCGTCGAGATCGGCGGCTGCCGGACATTGGCGTAGACGTGGCCGGGCAGCGAGCCGAGCCAGGCTTCGACCGCGTTGACCGTCTCGCGCATGCAGGTGAAGTCGCGGCCCTGGATCGCTTTCTCGACCAGGCGCAGCCGGTCGTCGGCGGTCCGCGCGTCCTCGTCCCAAACCGTGATCGTCGCGGTGACGTAGGCCTCGCCGATCAGATCCGAGCCGAGCTCCTGCAAGGCGGCATCGGCGTCGAGCGCCTTGTTGGCGGCGTCGGAATCCATCAGGACAGACGCCTCGTTGGTCATGACCTCCTTGAGGATCGCCATGATCGACTTCCGCTTGGCGAACCATTGCCGCCGGATCTTGCCGAGCAGCCTGGTGGCGTCCGTCTTGTCGAGGCAGATGGCGCGCGTGACCCATCGGTACGGAAAGGCCAGGCGGTTGAGGTCGTCGAGCAGGCCGGGCCAGGTCTGCGACGGGAATCCCATGATGGTGAGGGTGCGCAGATGCGCACGGCCGAGACGCGGCTCCAGGCCGCCGGTCACGTCCTCGTCGATCAGGATGGCGTCGAGATACATCGGCGTCTCGGGCACGCGGACGCGCTGGCGCCGGGTCGAGATGCAGGAATGGAGATAGGTCAGCGTCTCGCCGTCATCGAGCCAGGCAGCTTCGGGCATGAAGCCCTCGACCAAGGCCAGGACACGATCGGTCCGGTCGACGAAGCCGTCGAGCGCCGCGCGCCAATCGGTCGAGCCGCCTGCGCGGTTCTCGTAAAGCCAGGCCTCGGCACGTGCTGCGTCGTCGGCCGGCGGCAGCCAGAGGAGCGTCAGGAAGTAGCGGCTCTCGAAGTGAGCGCCTTCCTCCTCGAACTGAGCCCGCCGCTCGGCGTCGACGAGGCCCGAGGTCGGCTCGGGGAAGTCGCTGACGGGATAGCTGTGCGCGGGCTCGCGTTGCGCCTCGATGAAGATGGCCCAGCCCGAGCCGAGGCGGCGCAAGGCGTTGTTGAGCCGCGAGGTGATCGCGACCAGCTCGGCCGGCGTCGAGGAATCGAGATCGGGGCCGCGGAAGCGTGCCGTCCGCTGGAACGAGCCGTCCTTGTTGAGGACGACCCCTTCGGCGACGAGCGCCGCCCAGGGCAGGAAATCGGAGAGGCTCTGGGCGCGGCCGCGATATTCGGCGAGGTTCAGCATGGCAATCTCACGCGACCAGATGCTGCGGGTAGCGAAGGTGGCGGCGCACCACGTCGACGAAGGCGGCATCGCGCTTGGCGGCCCAGACCGCCGCGAGATGGCCGATCAGCCAGATCAATCCGCCGACGATCCAAAGCCGCAGGCCGAGCCCGACGGCCGCCGCGAGCGTGCCGTTGACGATGGCGACGGCGCGCGGCGCGCCCCCGAGCAGGATCGGCTCGGTCAGGGCGCGATGGACGGGGGCGTAGAAGCCGGCGATGGGTGCGTCCTGCTCCATCACTGCACCAGGACTCCGCCGCCGAACTGGAAGAAGCTGAGGAAGAAGCTCGACGCGGCGAAGGCGATCGACAGGCCGAACACGATCTGGATCAGCCGGCGGAAGCCGCCGGAGGTCTCGCCGAAGGCCAGCGTCAAGCCGGTCACCACGATGATGATGACCGACACCACCTTGGCGACCGGGCCCTGCACGGACTCGAGGATCTGATTGAGCGGCTGCTCCCAGGGCATGTTCGAGCCGGCGGCGTAAGCCGGGGCGGTCATGAGGGTGACGACGGCAGCGGTTGACGCCGCAGCGAGCGCGCGACGGGCACGGTTGAGCATCACGGTTCTCCGGCGGGGGTGAGGACGTAGTCGCCGTCCGCGCCGAGGCCCTTCACGGCAGCCAGCTCGGCGAGGCGGCGGGAGGAGCCGCGCCCTGCGAGCACGGCGATGAGGTCGATCGTCTCGGCGATAAGCGCGCGCGGGACGGTCACGACGGCTTCCTGGATGAGTTGTTCGAGCCTGCGGAGCGCGCCGATGGCCGAGCCGGCGTGCAGCGTGCCGACGCCACCCGGATGGCCGGTGCCCCAGGACTTCAGGAGATCGAGCGCTTCCGCGCCGCGTACCTCGCCGATCGGGATGCGGTCGGGGCGAAGGCGCAGCGAGGACCGGACGAGGTCGGACAGCGAGGCGGCCCCGTCCTTGGTCCGGAGTGCCACGAGGTTCGGCGCGGCGCATTGCAGCTCGCGCGTGTCCTCGATCAGCACGACGCGGTCGTTGGTCTTCGCGACTTCGGCGAGGAGCGCATTGACCAGCGTGGTCTTGCCCGTCGAGGTGCCGCCGGCCACAAGGATATTCCGGCGCTCATGCACGCCGACGCGCAGCAGCTCTGCCTGCTCAGCCGACATGATGCCGGCGGTGACGTAGTCGCCGAGCGTGAACACGGCGACGGCGGGCCGTCGGATCGCGAAACACGGTGCGGCCACCACGGGAGGCACCAGCCCCTCGAATCGCTCCCCCGTTTCCGGGAGTTCTGCCGAGACGCGGGGGCTGCCGGCGTGGACCTCGACGCCGACGTGGTGGGCGACCAGGCGCACGATGCGCTCCGCATCGGCGGGCAGGATGCTGTAGCCGGTGTCGGCGAGGCCGCCGGACAGGCGATCGACCCAGAGCTTGCCGTCCGGATTGAGCATGACCTCGACGACGGCCGGGTCTTCGAGGAACCCGCCGATCGCTTCGCCGAGCGCGGTGCGCAGCATGCGCGCGCCTCGGGCGAAAGCTTCCGAGCGATGGGAGATCGTCATGTCGAACCCCGCAAGTTCGCCTCCAGTCGGAGGCGGATGTGTCAGCGGGGTTGATTAGAAAGAGCCGGAAATATGCCTTTGCAACAATGGCGATGAGCTCGGAAGGCTCGCGGATAGAAAAACATGCCGCCGGTACAGTCGTGCCCTCGACCAACGGCTGCGAGAAAGATTGCAAAGGGTCGGGACTCGGGCTTCGATCTC
Source organism: Aliidongia dinghuensis (assembly GCF_014643535.1). Lineage (NCBI taxonomy): Bacteria > Pseudomonadati > Pseudomonadota > Alphaproteobacteria > Rhodospirillales > Dongiaceae > Aliidongia > Aliidongia dinghuensis. The sequence goes on from NZ_BMJQ01000034.1 coordinate 15,324, forward strand.
AAATTTAGCGCGCACCCCGCCAAGGGGCCTGCACGCCAGATATCGGCAAAACATCCAGAGGCTCAGGCTCTTTGTCGTGATCGTCGGCCTCGTTTCTTTTACGATGGGGGGGCGTCAAGCATCGCGACAGGCTTCCATTCCGGCCATTACGTCCATCACGTGGCGGGGCCGAGGATGTTGAACGTACCGCTGGGCATCGTCGTCGGCTGGATCGTGTTAGGCTGACCCGTCCCGGAGCCGCGCTCGACACACATCCTGAAAAAATTTGACCATCAGCACGGCGCCAGGATCGGCATCAAGGACCGTCTCGAGATCGGGGTCTCGGAGCCGAAGGCGTCGTGTCGCGATCGCCAGAAGAAACTCCGAAGCGGCACCACCGCGCTCGTAGGCAGAAGCAAGGATGATTCGTCGAATGAGGCGGCCCAGTTCACGGCTTTCCTTCGGCGCCTCCGCGAAATTCATCTCGAACGGATAGCTCGCGCGTAAGATGCAGGCCTGAATAATGTCGTCGTTGAAGCGACCGAAGTTTTCTGGCGCCAAAATCGTTTGTTGAAACCAATTGCTTTTGATCGCGGACTTTCCGTTGACATGGGCATTCGCACGGAGCCGCTGAAGGACGGCGGCGATCGTAAAGTAGACATCGGCCTGACTGTACCCGCGTTGTGGCACACCGTCGGGCCAGAAGACAAAGCCAGGCTGGAGCTTCAGCGCACCCCCCGCCTTGTTAGAGACAAACAGATCGTTCGTCATAGCCAAAGACGTTTTGCGAAGGCGCGCACTGCGACGTTCGATCCGAGCTCTCAGTCTGGCAGGAACGAGTGCCTTCACATCTGGTTCGTTCAGAAGCCGGAGTTCATCAGCCCAAGCATTGTTTTCCGACGAGACCGGGAGGACCAGTTTCTCGATCTCAACGACCTGATATGGCTGGGGATGGTGCGTTTGCGTGAGAGTGCGCGCAAGCGCCTCTCGACGGGGTTCTCCGGTAACTTTGGAAAAGCCAACTAAATACAGGATCGGCGCGTCGGGCACCGAGCTTCTGAGGTCACGGCTGATGTCGAGCAACGCACGGCCGCTTTCGATCGCCGAGGCGACAACTAACACCGAAGATTTTGTCTCTACCGGAATATTGTTTAGTTCGCCTCGCAAGAGAACTGTCGGCGAGGTTTCACTGAAAGTGACGATTTTTTCCGCAAGCGGAGCAGCATCGTCATCGCTCAGGATAACGAAAGCGAGTGACTTCGGGAGTGAGCGCCGGAGCGCGTACTCCAAACGGTCGACGAACTTGGGATGATTGAAGAGCTTCGTCGGATTGACATTGAACTGGCGCGGCTGTTTTCCGGTCGTCTTGCCCAGACCAATTTCGAAGATGCCGCCATGGGCGAACCGCTCCATCAGTGGCGCGAGCCCTGTTGGTGCATCCTCCTTTTTGACCAATAAGGCTTCCTGTTGGGGGCCGGCGAACTCGAACTGATCTCCTTGAAGTTTGATGGCATGCGAGCCGGCGGCGCACATCCAGCAACCTTTTGCTTGCTCAACAGCTGGTAGCTTTGTTGCGCCTTCCGGGTTTTTCTTTTCGTCAAAACGGAGGTCGCAGACGATGTTTGATCGGCTTTTGTCCGTACCAAGGAAGAGGAGATGGGTAATCTGCGTCGGCGGAAAGCCCACTGTTTCGACCAACTCCGCCGCCAGGCTTCCGCTCGACGAGCCGGAGATCAACACGACCGCATCATCCAGATGCGGCGCGAACTGGTAGTTCTTGATCCCCGCATAAGAGGCGAAATTGTCGGCGAGGATCGCAGGCGTATCCCCAAAAGAGGCGCGTTGCTCGTTGACCGCTGCGACGACTGCGTAGAGCGATGGCGTGTCCAGGTAGGCGGTCGTCGTGGCCTTTGGGATGAACTGCAACGCACAAAACGCGATGAAGGAAATCTCTGCGCCGCGCGTCAGAATGTTGGAGAGGCGAATGAACCGCTCGGTGTGGCGGCCCGATGGGTTCTCGAAGTGATAGGTCGTGGTCGACTCAACGAATCCGTGCCGCGCGTTGAAGATGCTTGTGACAGCTCGCCTTCGAAAATCATCGAAGGTGACCGCGTGCTTTGCGGCGGGGCCTGCCACGCACTGACGTTCGGTTTCCTTACCGCAGCAATCATACCCAATGAGTGTCACTGTCGTGCGGTTGCCCAGGCGCCCCAGCGTTGCGAGATTCAGAGAGGCTGTAGCCAGTTTTTGGGAAGTCGCCGCGAAAGACGGTCCACGGACGACAACGACGATTTCGTCTGGAACGAGGTTGGCGTCGATCTCAGTCTCGACGACGGTTGCGAACTCGTCCGGATCGAGTGTTGGGGTCGCGGCATAGATGACGAGGACGTCGTAGGACGCGGACTTGCGGGTGATCTCGAAGCGGTAAGGAAAGAGCGAATGCATTCAATCAACGCCGCATCGGGAGAAGTACGGTCAACAGACTGCCGGAGACGGGTGCCAGGGCATGTTGGTCAGGTGGATCGTAGCGTTGGAGCCATACTTCGTTCTCTGTCTCAGTAGGTGTTGAGAAGTCTGCGTAGAGGGAGAGTCGACCCGTTCGAAGCCGAAGAAATCCGCGCTGACGCCGAAGTAGTCGGATCACATGGGGGAGCCCTTCGCCAAAGTGGCTGTCGGTTTTGGAGCTACCGCGGCCAAAGCAGGCACGAACAGCATCTTCTTCCTGATCGAGGGTAATGTGCTCCAGCGGCTTGCTTAACCAGGTCACAGCGAAGCCTGGTCCTGAGTCGAGGATCGAGAGCTCAAAGAAATGCGTTTGAGCATTCCCTTCTGGCGGGACCAGCGATCGGCAGTAGTCGGCCAGTGGGCGGAAGCCTTCGACGATGCGTGCGAGGCCCTCCGGGCTCATCGCGTGGTGTTTGGTCTTGACCGCGCGGATCGAGATTTCCAAGAGATCACCGGCGGCATCGTGGAGCGCATGGTCCTCAGTGTTCTTGAAGATCTCGTAGAGCATCGAGCCGAGAGCGTCCGCTGCGTCCGAAGCGACTAGCGGAAGGTATTCTTTCGGAATGGCGCCCCGCAACAACCATCCCGCGAGGTCTCTAAAATTTTCACGAGGCCTGAGTTTGGACCCGCCACGATTATCCCCAACGTAGAGGAGGAACGGAGCGCCTCGTCCAAGATGATCTGCGCACAATATCTCCGCGGAGGCTCCGCGGTATCCGCTTTTGGGACGCCGGCTTTGGAGTTGGTCGAGCCGGCCCAGTGCCGCAGATCTCAAAGCCTCGAAGAGGTTTGTTCCTTCGCCACGGCCTGTGGCTGTCTTCGCACAGAGGGCCGCGATCAGGCCTGGCAGACGCCGGACAAAGTCGCCAATCTCTGGGGTCGACGAGATGAAGGTTTCGAGATGTCGGGTGCTGGTCCGCTGTGCCCACGTGACTACGACCTGCGCCAACGCAGCTTCGGCGCCGCCGATCATGTGGCGCGTGTTCGTTGGCATCCGAAGCGGCTCGGTGATGGGAGTGTTCATCAGCCGCTGGAGCGCTTGCTCGCTTGCAGGAATCGTCGATTGGGCCGTGATCTGCACAGACGCTCTCCGGCTCGTGCGCCAGGTTTGTGCATCCTAGGCGTTACGATGTTCGATCCGATGTTGATAAAGGGGCCGCGGGAAGTCGGCCAAGATCGATCGAGGATCGGTTATCGCCGAAATTTGGTCCGTTCGCCAATCTCAATTTTTGGGCGAGGAGTGGCGGATTTTAGCCTTGAGTGATCGGCCTCACGAGCTTGCGTCGTCGTGAGGCGGATACGAAGCCGAAACATCACGGATCACTTCATCCGAAAGTTTCCGCCCGCGCGCCAACCGACGCCCAAGCGCTTCGATGAAGCCTTCGTACCGTTCACGGCCCTTCGTCTGCGCAGCGGCGAGCGCCGCTTCCGGCAGAGCCGGGGTACTGGTCAGCCAGAAGCGAACAAAGACCGCCAACGCCTCGTTCGAGATGTCGACGTGCCGCTCGATCCGCTCAAGATGGCGGCTCATCCGGTCAAGCCGCCGCGCCAATGCCGCTTCGAGCCGATCGGCGCCGTCGGGAGAAAGATGCGAGGCAAGCGCCGCTTCCACCACCAGCGCTTGGGGGACGCGCTTCCTGGCGGCGTAGTCAGCGAGCTTGCTGGCGAGATCGGGCGGAAGACGGAATGTGTGCTTGGTCCGCAACGCCGCTACATCCCGAGATCGTCGGCCGGATCGATGGCCGTCTGTTGCCGCACGGTTCCGAAATTGCGCTCCATGATGCGCTGACGTTGGACCTCGTCGTCGGTATCCTCCTCCGGCTCGAACTCGTTGATGACCTTGCGAGGCTCCGGAACGATTTCTTCGTGCTCGGGCAGTTCCGGTTCGCGGCGGATGCCCGAATTGGCGGGATCCTCGGTCGAGGAGACGGATGGTGCGCCGATGATCGTGCCCTCCCACTCGCCGGCGGTCACCACGGAGATCTGGGGCGCCGCGGAATGGCCAGGCCGAGCGAGACGCGGCGGCGGAAGGATGCGCGTCGTCAACTGGGCGTCCTCGAAGTATCGGATCTTCTTGGCCCGGATCGGGTTGCAGCCTGAGACCAGCACCAGCTCGTCGTCGTGCGGAAGCTGCATCACCTCGCCGGGGGTCAGGAGCGGCCGTGCGGTTTCCTGACGCGAGACCATCAGATGGCCGAGCCACGGGGAGAGCCGGTGGCCGGCGTAATTTTTCATCGCACGCATCTCGGTCGCGGTGCCCAGCGCGTCGGAGACGCGCTTCGCCGTCCGCTCGTCGTTGCTCGCGAAGCTGACGCGGACATGGCAGTTGTCGAGGATGGAGTTGTTCTGGCCGTACGCCTTCTCGATCTGATTCAGCGACTGCGCGATCAGGACGCTCTTCAGCCCATAGCCGGCCATGAAGGCGAGCGCGCTCTCGAAGAAGTCGAGGCGCCCGAGCGCCGGAAATTCGTCGAGCATGAGCAACAGGCGCTGGCGGCGCCCTTTGGCCTGCAGGTCCTCGGTGAGGCGCCGGCCGATCTGGTTCAGGATGAGCCGGACCAGCGGCTTGGTCCGGCTGATATCGGACGGCGGCACGACCAGGTAGAGGGTGGCGGGCGCCTTTCCGCCGACCAGATCGCGGATGCGCCAGTCGCATCGGCGCGTCACGGTCGCGACGACAGGGTCACGGTAGAGCCCGAGGAACGACATCGCGGTCGAAAGGACGCCCGACCGTTCGTTGTCGCTCTTGTTGAGCAGCTCGCGCGCCGAGCTCGCGACAACAGGATGCACGCCGGCCTTGCCGAGATGCAGCGTGGTCATCATGGCGCGGAGCGTGGTTTCGATCGGACGCCGCGGGTCGGACAGGAAGTTGGCGACGCCGGCCAGGGTCTTGTCCGGCTCAGCGTAGAGGACATGGAGGATCGCGCCGACGAGAAGCGAATGGCTCGTCTTCTCCCAATGGTTCCGACGTTCGAGCGCGCCTTCGGGGTCGACCAGCACGTCGGCGATATTCTGGACGTCGCGGACCTCCCACTCACCGCGTCGCACTTCGAGCAGCGGATTGTAGGCGGCGCTTGCCGCGTTAGTCGGATCGAACAGGAGGACGCGGCCGAACCGCGCCCGCCAGCCGGCGGTCAGCGTCCAGTTCTCCCCTTTGATGTCATGGACGATCGCGCTCCCCGGCCAGGTCAACAACGTGGGCACGACAAGGCCGACACCCTTGCCGGATCGAGTCGGCGCGAAGCAGAGGACGTGCTCGGGACCATCGTGCCGGAGATAGGCGCCCTGCCAGCGGCCGAGCATCACCCCCTCCTGATGGATCAAGCCAGCGGCACGGATGTCCTTCGCATCGGCCCACTGGGCGGAGCCGTATGTGGTGACCCGCTTGGCCTCGCGGGCGCGCCAGACCGACAGCGCGATCGCGACGACGACGGCGGCGATCCCGCCGGACGCCGCGATATAGGCGCCTTCGACGAAAATATCGCGGGCGTAGGCGTCGTAGGCGAACCACCACCAGAAAAAGGCTGGCGGTTGGTAGATCGGCCAGCCCAGGATGGTGAGCCACGGGTGTCCCAGTTCGGGCTGATAGGCCAGCCGCCACGCCACCCACTGCGTCGCGCCCCATACAAACGCGAGCGCGACGGCGCTGACAGCGAGGATCTGGCCCCAGAGGATCTTAGTCGCATTCATGGCGACGAAAGATCAGGACTGTTTCACGACACTGCTGCAATAGCGGAGAGATATCGTTAGGCGCCTAGGATAAGGTAGAATGCAAATCGGACAAATTTACGTGGTCGGCAATCGACCAAAGCCGGTCGTTCAGTTCAGCTACCGCGAACGTCCGCTCCTGACAAAAGCTGTCGTAAAACGCTCCGAAACGGACTGTCAGGAAGCGCGCCCCATTGCGGCATTCGGGTCCTAGATCCCCGATCCTAGAAGCTGCCATTGAGCCTGTAAGGTCCTGCGGCGAAATCGTCCCATATCCGAGGGCCTTGTCGGCCTTCGCGCTGTTCGGCTTGTCGGAAGAGTACACAGCGGTTTGATGGGTGCGCGAATTGTCGGGTGGCGCAATAAGGCGCGTCGGCGGCTTGGCACTCTAGCGCCAATAGTAGGCGTCCTGCCGTGCCGCATCCGTGCCGCTCGGCGACCGGTCGCGTGCCGCCTGCGCGACGCGATTGTGGCTTAACAGGAGAAACATCAATATCATCACACAGGGGTCTGCAATGAAAAAGGTGATTCCGAACGGCACTGCGATCAAGCAGCTCAGAGAACAGCTCGAGCGCCTGTCGACGCAAAAGGAATTCGCAAACGCGATCGCCGCTAGCGTGCGCATGCTGCGTAAGATCGAAAATGAGAACACGCCGATTTCGGTGGTTCTGCTCGATCGCATCGCCAAGCTATTCGGCGTCCATCGCGACGTTCTCGCCGCGACGCCTCTGCCGCTCCCGGCCGCCGGGGCGAGTTCTGACGCCGATCGGCCGCCCCTGTTCGAGGACAAGGACCAGCTCATCCCGCGCCACGATTGGGATTATGCGCAGGCGACATCGGACGAGGGCAAACTCTACGACGAAGCCGCCAGCTCGCACGATCTCGCCTGCGTGATCGAGATACCGTTGACCGACGAAACCGGAGGCTACGCGCAGGAGCTGGTCGACCTCCTCACCGGGCTCACCTGGTCCCGGCGCGACATATTGGTGGACATCCCGCCCTCCGATCAGATCGCCATTCGGCGGCGCATCCGCCAGCTGATGGTGATGCTGCGCGGCAATGACATCTGGATCTACCAGACCAAGGTCTATCGTCGACTGCCCGAACGCTACGATCTCCCGCCCGAGTACGAGCCCGCTACGCACCAATCGCGCTTCGTCATCGCACTTGGGCCGCCGGGAGAATATGGCGAGACGTCGATGCGCGTGCCGATCGACCATGGCCAGCCCTTTATTCTTCCTTCGTGGAAGAAGTTCATGGCCAAGCAGGAGGTCGCCTCGTGCTGACCGCGATCAAGCGGATCAAGGGCCTCGGCGTGTTCGGCGACTTCACCGCGCCCGCCGACCTGCCCGCTTTTGCACGCTACAACATCATCTATGGCGAGAATGGTTCGGGCAAGACGACGCTGTCGCGCCTGTTCGCGGCTCTGGAAGCCGGCGCCCACACCGACCATGCCGACCTCGAATACACGATCGAGAGCCAATCCGGCACGCTGAGCGCCGGCCAGCGGTATGGGCGCAAGGTCCGCACTTTCAATGCCGACTATGTTGAGGCCAATATCGGCCAGTTCCACGGCCCGCTTCGCCACATCCTGATCATCGGCGAAGAGAACAAGGCGCTCGCCGAGGAAGCTGCGGTCGAGCGGGCGACCTATGACGAGCGATCGCGCGCGATCACGGCGGCCGAAAGGGCCGCAGAGAAGCTCGACGCCGACAAGGGCAAGGTCTTTTCCGCGATCGCCAGAACGATCGGCGAGGCGACCAGCGGCAGCACGCTGCGCAGCTACCGCAAGCCCAATGCCGAGGCGGTCTTCGCCAGGGAACGCGATCTCGCGCCACTCTCGGACCCGCAACTCGAGGCCCATCGCGCAACCGTCCATCAGGAGCAGCTCGAACGCGTCGCTATGCCTGTGCTGCCTCTGCAGCCGTGCGACCCGGCGCGGCCGTTCGCGGATGTCGCCACCGCCTTGCCAGCAGAGATCGTCGCCTTGCTCGCACGCACGGCACAGGCGGGTGCGCTGCGCCGCCTCGCTGAGGAGCCGATGATCGCGCGATGGGTCGAGGAAGGCGTCACGCTCCATCGCGCGCACAATTCCGATCATTGCGAATTCTGCGCCCAGCCGCTTCCGGCGGCGCGAATGGCGGCGCTTGCCGAGCATTTCGGAGTCGAGGACCAGCGGCTGAAGGCCGACATAGAGCAGACCGCACGGATCGCGCGTAACCTTTCGGACGGCGTCGCCACATTGGTTTTTCCGGCGAAGACCGCCCTGTATGCCGAGCTTCGCGCCGACTACGAAACCGCGGTGGAGATGGCCGAGCGCTGCCGCACCGCGCTCCTCGACCAGATCGACGTTGCCGCCGCGGTGCTGGACGAAAAGCTGCTGAACCGCGCAACCGTGTGTACGCGCGATATCGCGATTGACCCCCAGCCGTTGACCGCGGCGCTGGCGACCCTGGCGGCGGTGATCGAACGCCACAACCGCAAGACCGAGGGGTTCGAACGCGCCAAGGCCGAGGCGCGCACCCAGCTCCAGCGCCACTATTTGTCTACCATCGTCGATCAGGTGCGCGACCTCGACGCGCAGATCGCCGTGCAGAAAACCATCAAGACCAAGCTAACTGACGGCGCCGAGGACCTGCCCGATCCGCGCGGCTTGCAGGCGCTCAAGGATTCGTTCGAGGCGAAGCAGGCTAGGGTTTCAAGCGAGCACGCCGGCGGTGCCGCGCTCACCGATAAGCTCAAGATCTTCCTGGGCCGCACCGATTTGCGCTTCGAGTCCGGTGCTGAGGGCTATCACGTGCAACGCTGGGGCAAGCCGGCCAAGCGCCTGTCTGAAGGCGAGAAGACCGCGATCGCCTTCCTTTATTTCACCGTCCAGCTCGGCGACCAGGATTTCAACGTCAAGGAGGGCGTCGTCGTCATCGACGACCCGATCTCAAGCCTCGACGCGGCATCGATCTATCAGGCGTTCGCCTTCCTCAAGAATGCGGTCAAGGACGCCAAGCAGGTCTTCATCCTCACCCACAATTTCGATTTCCTGAAATTGCTGCTCAACTGGGTCCAGAACTTCAAAAAAACCGACAAAGCCTATTTCATGATCGTTTGCGCCGAGGCGGATGGATGCCGTGACGCCTCGCTCAAACCGCTCGACGCGCTGCTGCTCAACCATCCGACCGAATATTGCTTCCTGTTCAAGCTGCTGCACGGCTTCAAGTCGGATGGGACGATCCTCGCCTCCTATCATATTCCCAATGTCGCGCGGAAAGTGCTCGAAACCTTCCTCGATTTCCACCGGCCCTACGAAGCCTCGCTATACGCCAAGCTCGAGGCGACCGACTTTGATTCGCACAAGAAAACCGCGATCTATAAGTTCGCGAATGATCTCTCCCATTCGACCGGCAAGGGTTTCGATCCGGCACTTGTCTCCGAAACGCAGAAGAACGTGACCTATCTGCTGGAGATGATCAGAGCCGTAGCGCCGCTGCATTATGACGGCCTCGAAAAGCTCGCGGTCCCGCAATAGGCCTGCCGCCAGGCACGGCGCGATTGCGTGCGGGCTCGCATTAAAGTGACAGTACCTTCCCTCTAGGGGCCGAGGGCGTTGACTCTTTCGCGCATAACAGCACGAGGGCCGGCCGCTTCACCGGCCAGTACAAGATTGATATTGCACGGAAGCGGTCATTTGCTTTCACACAGGTTCGGAACGGCAGCTTCCGCCGTATCACCGTCTCAAAACCATCAGTCCGGGAGCGGCCAGTTTCTGTCGTGTTGGGATGCCGATGGGGCGAGCGATGGATGTCGGCTCTTGTTAGAACCCGACATGAAGCGATCCGGGCCGAAATGGCGGGTTTGTCCTGTCGTGGCGTAAGTTACAGTCCAATCTCCCGCTTCCGGCCGATGCTCCAGTCGACCTGTCCCGACGGACCCATCACGCCGCCGACCTGCTTGCTGAGCTGCTGCTCAAGTGCGGGCCTCCACGGAACGAGCTGCAGGCTGGCGCCGTCATCGATCAAGGCAAAGCGCCCCGATGAAAGGGTGACGCGTTGGCGATAGATGCCCGAGACGTGCTCGCCGACCACGGCGGCGCGATACGGCAGGCCTGTTTCGGACGCCAGCCTGGCACCGATCTCGGCCAACTCTCTGTCGCGCAGCGTGCTCAAAAGATCGCGGGCGAAAATGATGCGCTGCCCCTGACGGCGGGCTAGATCCTGTTCGATCAGATGCTCGACGCGCTTCTCCATCGCCTCGCGCACTTCCCGGCCGAAGCCGCCGTTGCCCAGGACGTCATCCTTCGCGAGGAGCTGGCGGTCCAACCAGGTCGCGCCAGGCGCGGTCGTCTGGGTCTCGATCGAGAGGTCGGACCGGGTTGCGAGCGAGAGGCGATGGCGGCCGCCGGCGTCCTCATAGGCGCGCGTCTCGACGATCGCGCCAGGTCGGGCGTCGCCGGTGAATTCCAGGTCCGAGAAGCGAAGATGATGTGTCCGACCGTCTGTGCCGTCGATGACGACATAGGCGGTCCCCTTCAGTTCGTCGTCGAGCCCACGTTCGACCAGGCGGCCGATGACGGGCTGTTCGGGCTCGGCGCCATGCATGGCGAATTGGCTGACATCAGGCTCGCGGCCCGAGCCGGACATGGCGCGGTGCATGGTTCTGATGATATCGCCGCGATCACCCAGCTCGCGCAATGACGCCTCCAAGCTAGGCTTCAAGGACCACTGGGCAGGTCCCACTTGCTCGGCCAGGCCGAGGCGTTCGAGCTTCGTCGCCCGGCCGATCAACAGCCGCTGCGTCTCCGGGTCTTCGCTTCCTCCCGGCCGAAGGTCGGCGACGCCGCCGCCCTCGTCGGCGATATCGCGCAGGGCGCGGTCGAGACTCGTCCAGCGCTCTGCGCCCATCTCCCGTTCGAGAGTGGTGCGGATCTCTTGCTCGCTGCGTGGCCCAAGCTCCAGAGTGACGCGCTCAGCGGCCCGGTCGCGGAACCCGCGGCTGATGTAGTCGCGGCTGATCACCAGGTCCTCGCCGTCGTCGGTGCGCCCGCGGACCAGCACGTGGACATGCGGGTTGTCGGTGTTCCAGTGATCGACCGCGACCCAATCGAGCTTGGTCCCGAGATCGCGTTCGACATCCTGCATCAGCTCTCGGGTGAAGGTGCGCAGGTTCTTGAGTTCTCCGGCGTCTTCCGGCGAGACGATGAAACGGAAGTGATGGCGGTCGTCCTCGGTCCGCTCGGCGAAGGCGTGTTCGTCGGCCTCGTCCGAGGCGGCGTCGAACATCCTGGCGTCGGCACCGTCGCGGGTAACACCTTCGCGCTTCAGGTAGGCCAAGTGCTTCGGCAGCGGAGCCGAGCGGAAGCGCGTGCCGTTGTGGCGAACGACCCTGGCCTTCAGCACCACGCGCCGCGCGTTCGAGCGCAGGCGCACCGAGGCTGCGGCACGCCGGCCCCGGCCGAAGCGAGATCGGCTGCGGCCCTGGCTGGAGCGGAAGCTGCTGCCGACGTGACCTGCCTTCTTTGCGGCGCGCATGACCTCGCCGGCGAAGGTCTTTGGACGCTGGGCGCCACGGTTGCCGTGGCGGATGCGGCCGGGGCGGATGTGCAGTTGGTCGTCACGCGTCGCCATGGCCGTAAATCCATGATTTTCGGCCGGCGATGGCGGTCGATGCGTTGAAATCGTTGATGAAATGCCCGGAAGCGCCAGCAGGTCCCTGTGCCCGAGGCACAAAAATTCCCAACACAACCAACCACTTGCGCCGCCCAGAGGGCCGGCCTTTTACCTTGCCGTCCGTTGGTCGTGTTCCCCTGCTATCCCGTTCCCCGACAGCCTCCGCCATTTCCGCACCCATCACTGGCGCTTCCGCCGACCGGATCATTGCGGTCGCCTCGCTGCTGACAACGAGACGAACAGGCCGTCGGATTGCGGAACGAGCCCGGTCCAATCGCGGACCGGTGCGTCATTCGAGTGCAGCTTGGAAGTCGGCTCCGATGCTGGCGTTTGTGCAGATGCCCCGTCGTTCCGATGGTGCGGAAACAGCGCGGCTTCGGTCCAGGATTTGACGACGGCGGCGAGAATCGTGGTGTCGTCTTCGGCATGTCCGCCGATGATCGGGGCGAGACGGATCAGGTAGGCGCGCGTTTCGGCCGGCAGCGGTCGCCCGGTCGCCACGTGGTCCTCCCACCGCGCCGGTCCTGCGTTGTATGCCGCGAGGAAGCCGGGGATGCCGTAGCGGTCGTGCAACTCCCGGAGATACGCAGCGCCGGCCATGATGTTGTCGTGCGCATCGTAGGGATTGGCGCCAAGACCGTAGCGCCGACGCAGCAATGCCCATGTCTCCGGCATGATCTGCATCAGGCCCATGGCGCCCTTCGGCGAGGTCGCGCGGATGTCGCCGAAGCTTTCCGCACGCATCACGGCGCGTATCCATGCTGCGGGGATGCCGAAGCGGTGTGCGGCCTCCTCAACGACCGCGGACAGGCCGAGCGCGACAGCCGGCGCGGCCGCTAGTTGCAGCGGCGACATCGCCTGGGCGCTTGCGGAGCCGCTCCATAGCGGAATGATGGCGCCCAGAACGGCGAGCGCGAAGCATCTGGCTCGCGCATCGGCGCCCGATCGACTGGCAGCAGCCCGTTGTGACGAGGCCGGGAAGGAGGAAGGGCATTGGCTGGCTGGCCTCATGGTCAGTCTCCCTCCCGCGTCCAGAGGGCGTCGGCCCGGCCGATGATCGTGGTGATGGGCAGAAGCCCGAAATACCGACCGTCGAAGGAGGCCTTCGAGTGCCAGTTCATGAGAAAGACCTCGCCAGGCTGCACGGGACGGCAGCCGCTCCAGACGGGCAGCGGGCGGCCTCTGCTGTCGCTCGCGAGCGCGTCGCCCATGGCGATGCCGTCGACCGTGATCGTACTGCCGACACGGCAGACGACTTGTCCTGGCAATGCGAGGACCCGCTTCAGCATGGGCACGCCGTTGGCGAGGTAGCGCCGCCGATCGAGGAATTCGGCCAGGGGCCCCGGCGGCTTTACGACCAACAGTTCGGTGACGCGGAGATCGCCTGTCGGCCGCACGCGGTAGAGGCCGATCGGCACGCTCGCGCTGGCATTCCAGATGAGCCGGGCGCGGGGCGGCGCGAGCGCAGGCCCGACGATGCAGGCGACCGCTGCGAGGCTCGCGGCGAGCCAGCCGAACCGCGTCATGGCTGCAGCCTCCGGCGCAGCAACCAGGCACGGTGCTGGTCGAGACTATACGGGCGCGGGTCGAAGCCGGCGTTGAGCCGGTTATGGACCTGGCGCCAATGGTCGGGCGCCGCCTCCGCCGGATCGATGTGAAGGGCGTCCACCGCGTCGATCGCCGCAAGTACACGCTCGACCTTGGGCCAGCCGTTGATCCGCAGCAGGATTTCGCCGCCGGGGCGGACGAAGGGCAGCGTCTGGAAGCCTTCACCCGGCGCCACGGCGCGTACGATGTCGATGCGGGAGACGGCGGTGCCGTAGTCGTTCGCGGCCCAGCGCACGAAGGCGAAGATGGTGTTCGGCGCGAAGCTCAGGACGCGGCGACGGCGATCGAGAATGGTCTCGGCGACGTCGCGCCCGAACCTGATCCAGTGCTCGATGCGCTTCTCGTACCAGGTCAGCTCAACGGCGGTCAGGGCGCCGGTCGTGGTGGCCTGCGCGTCGCCCGCATTGCGATCGGCGATCATGAGGCGTCTCGTTTGGTGGAGGGAAATTCGCGGACGAGCAGGTCGCGCAGCATGTCGGCAACGGTCTTGCCGCGCTGAAAGGCGGTGATCTTGATCCGGCCGCGCAGCTCAGGCGTGACGTCGATGGTCAGGCGCGCGGTAAAGGCCTCGTCGGCAGCCGGCGCGCGATCGGCGGAAGCTGGCGCGCGCACCCAGGCGTCCGGATCGCCGGGCCTGGCAGCGAAGCGGCGCTGTGATGGGCGCTCGCTCATAGCGCCACCCGATCGACTTCGGCAGCGAAGGCGGCGATATCGCGCGTAGCAGCGGTGGCGCCATCCATGTCGAAGACCAGGCGGCCCGTGCGTGCGGCGTCGGCGAAGGCGACGCGCTGGCCGATGCGTGAGGCGAGCACGGGAGGGTCATGTTCGGCGAGGCCGTCGGCCGTCTCCCGCGCAATGACGGTACGGGCCACGCACCGATTGAGCACGAAGCGCGCCGCCAGTTCGGGGCGGAAGATGCGCGCATCTTCGAGCAGCTTAAGCATCTCGGCTGAAGCCCAGCCGTCGAACGGCGAAGGCTGGGCCGGGATGAGAACGAGATCGGCGGCGAGCAAGGCCGAGCGCAGCAGGCCGGCGACGCGTGGCGGCCCGTCTATGACGACGTCGTCGACGTCGCGGGCCAGTTCCGGTGCTTCGCGGTGGAGGGTGTCACGGGCCAGGCCGATGACCCCGAACAGGCGCGGCACAGCCTCCTTGGCGCGCTGGGCGGACCAGTCGAGCGCCGACCCCTGCGGATCGGCATCGACGACGGTTACGCGGCGCCCCTGGCGCGCCCAGGCGCCGGCCAGGTGCAGGGCGAGCGTCGTCTTGCCGACGCCCCCTTTCTGGTTCAGGAGCGCGACGATCATCGCCGCCCTCCCGTTCCGGTTTGTCCCCGCGACTCACCGCCCCCAACAACAAAAAAGTTAGATTCTGAGTTAGAGTCTAAGTTAGGCGGCGACGAAGCCACTGATTTGACTTCGGAAAATGCCGTTCCCGGTTCCTGATAGCACGAGGGTCCGGTTCCTGATGGCACGTGCCCGGCGGTTCCCGATAGCACGAGCGGATTCACAGGTTTTCCACAGGCGTCGGCGGCGGATTGTGAATCCCTGACGAAGGCGAGCATCTCCCGGCCGCCGGTCGCGCGGTCGATACCGAGGCGATAACCCGGAAGGGGCTGCCGGCGCGCAATGTCGCGCAGTTCGAAGGCGAAGCGTTTGAACGGCGAAAGGCTCGCCGATTTGGCGTAGAGGTGACGAAAATCGAACCGCCAACCGGCGGATTGCTTGCCGGCGTGCTTGCGCACGAGGCGGTAAAGCCAGCGCTCAAGACCGCCGGTGAGGTCGAAATATGCGCGGTCGATCGTCAGGACGAGCACGTCGTCGAGGACGGCTCTGTAGAACCAGTCCGGCACGATGAGATCGATACCGGCGGCGTGCCCATGTGTGTCGGCGTGTTCCGTCCACTCGTTGATCCAGGAAAAGCGATGCATGCGCCGTTCGCTCACCTGGCGCAGCGATGTCGCCACCGTTGTCGACTGGAGCCGATCCAGCGCTGCCTTCAGGCGATGGTAATCGCGCGCGCTCGTCCCGCGGCCGATGAACGTCAGGATCTCGTATGGCGTCGCCGCCATGAGGCGTGAGGTCCGCAGGCCGGCGTCACGAGCCTGAACGATCTGGGACGCCGCCCAGATGAGGATGTCGGCATCCCAGATCGTGGCGAGACCATGCTCGGGAACGGCTTCGACGCGGATCGCCACCTCGTTCATGCGGTAGTCGATGGGCGTGGTGCGGTGCGTTTTGGCGAGGCTGAAGAACGGATAGGCCATGAGGTCCTGCGCGTCGCGCGGTGCGAGATCGCCTGGCCGCGCGCGGAAGAGTTCGAGCTGCTCACGTTCGGATCGAGGGCGATGGTGCACCGACATGGGAGGTCAGCGCCGGAGCTGTCCGGCCGCCGCCAGCGCGTCGGCGGTGTGGCGCTTGGCCGGCAGCACCGTCGCGGAGCCGGGGTCGGAGGTCGACGCCTTGACGGCGGAATCGACCCAGGCCTGCAGGTCCTCGACGCGATAGACGACGCGCCCGCCCAGCTTCGAGTAGCGCGGACCTGTGCCGTAGATCCGATGCTTCTCGAGCGTGCGGATGGAAAGGCCGACGAAGCGAGCGGCCTCGGGTGTGCGCAGGTAGCGTTGCGGGACGCCATTCATGGGGGCGGACATGGGATACCTCCGTGATCGCAGCGGGGGGCGCCGAATGCCGGCGGCCGTTGTCGATCACGGTGGCGGAGGGCCCGAGCGCGCAGGAGTGCGATGTCGCCAGGGAGCGAGATCGCACTATCGCGGTCGGATAGGTCTCAGATCTTGCGCCGGAACGGGTGCAGGAGGAGGCGCCGGTAGCCGCCGTTCATCAGGCGAAGGCCGAGCCTGACGAGCCGGCCTGTTCGATCGCGCAGATCGTGATCGATCCAGTCGCGCTTGGAGAGATTTCTCGGTCGGAAGAGCGCGGTCGCGATCTCGAATTGCGTGGCGCCGTCGAGTTTTCCATCGAGTGCCCGGAGGGCGAGGATGAGGCGATCGGTGGCTTGGGCGGTGAGTGCGCTCGGATTGGGTGTTATTCGGCGTGGAAAATTGACCCCTGCTGAGGGGTGATCGGTGTCCAAAATTGACCCCCTTGAGGCTGCTGTTGGCAAGCTGCCCGCTCCTGGATGCGAGCGGGTGGTCGGGGGATGTTGGTTG
>NZ_BMJQ01000035.1 GCF_014643535.1 Aliidongia dinghuensis
CCGGTCCAGCCCGGGGGCAGGACGACGAGATCCCCCGCCGTGACGGTGTGGGCGATGCCGGTGGTGGCATCCGTGATGGTGGCGGTGCCCGACAGGATAAACGCTACCTCGGTGTCGGGGCGGTTGTTGATGGGCCAGCCGCCGGGCTGGCATTCCCAGATGCCGATGTTGCCGCCGGCGTTCGGAGCGATCCTCAGCAGGCCAAGCTGCGGGTCGCCCTTGTCCGCGCCGGGCCGTTGACCGGCAGGGGGTAGAGGACCGGAGGTAACTTCCGCACTCCTGATGATGGTTATGGTGGTCATCCGGATCTCCTTTGCGCTCTGTGGTCGAGGTCGTCAGTGTGCGCCGGTCAGGGACTCCAGCACGTGAGCCACTCGGGAGGGGCGCTTGGCGAGGCGCTCCTCGGCGTCTCCGATGGTCGCGGCGCAGAGTCCGAGGTTCACGCCGAGCCAGCGGAACGGCTCCGGCGCCCACTGCGGCGAGCGGTGGTTGACGATGGGCAGCCGGTTGATCTCCTCATCCCGCTCGAGGATGAGGTTGCGGAGAATGCGCCCCGCCAGATTGCTTGTCGCGACACCGTCCCCGACATACTGACCCGCCCATGCCAACCCCGAGACGCGATCCAGCCCGACGGACGGATGCCAGTCTCGTGGCACGCCGAGCGCACCGCCCCATCGATGCGTCACGCGGACACCGCTCAGGGCGGGGAAAAACTCGGTCATCGTGGCCCGGATCTTCTCGTGAACGGCATCGACGATGTCGTACGCCACGGAAACCTTCGACCCGAAATGATAGGGGGCGCCTCTGCCGCCGAAAACCAGGCGGCCGTCGGCGGTCACCTGGGCATAGACCCGCAGGTGGCGCATGTCGTTGAAGGCGATGCGGTGGTCGAGGTTCAGCTCCGTTCGCACGTGCTGGGGCAAAGGCTCGGTGGCGAGCACCAGCGAGTACAGTGGGATGACGGTGCGGCGATGTTCCTTGAACTGCGGCGTGAATCCTTCGGTCGCCCGAACGATGATGGGGGCGCGGACCTTGCCACGGGGAGTGATGACACTGCCGCTGTTGAAACTTGTTGCCGGCGTTCTCTCGTAGATGCGAGCGCCGAGCGCTTCGACAATGCGCGCGAGGCCGCGGACGAGGCGACCGGGATGGACCAGGGCGCAATGCTCGGTATAGAGCCCGCCGACAACCCCCTCGGCCCCCACCCTGGCGGACGCGTCTCGCGCATCCAGAAACCGCCACTGGTCGGGCAGGCCGAGCGCTGCGGACGCCCGGACGGCGGCGTGGGCGCGGCTGAGCTGCGCGGGCGACCTCGCCAGCGACAGAAACCCTTGCTTGGCGTAGTTGGCGTCGATGCCCTCGTCCCGAAGGACACGCCCGATCTCGTCGACCGTGGCGTTCATGGCCGCCTGAAGTGCCAGTGCCGCGGCATGCGACGAGGACCTGGCAACATGCAGAAGCGAGACCGGGAAGATCGCGGACGCCCAACCGCCGTTGCGTCCCGAGGCGCCGTAGCCGGCATAGTCTCGCTCGATGAGCACCACCCGCAGGGCGGGTGCCGCCTTCAACAGGTAGTACGCGGTCCACAGGCCTGTGTAGCCAGCACCGACAATGGCGACGTCGGCGTCGACATCAGAGTCCAACGCCTTCCCGCGCTCGGCATCTTCATACCAGAGTGGAACGTTGGGCAGTGCAGTGAGAGCGCGGGTAGCCGGCATATCAAGAGCCTGAATGTGTAGGCGTTCGAGATTTTCATAAGCAGTAAAGGGGGGTGATATCGGCCCGTCCATCATGCACTTCTACAAGTGACGAGAGAGCTGTTGTACAATTGTCTGAACGGCGTCGCGGATGCTCGGAGCTGCGAAGGGCGCATGATCACGGTGAACGGCCTCGTTGCCATCGACACTCTCGGACTGGCTTTCCGGGCCGGCGCTGCGGGTGGCGGCCGCCTCGTCACATGGGCGCACGCCTGCGACCTCCCGGACCCGTGGCGATGGGTCGCCGCAGGCAATTTGGTCATGACGACCGGCGCCGGCGTCCCGGAGGCCCCGGCCGATCAGGTCGATTGGCTCGGCCGTCTTGCCGACATGAACGTAAGTGCGCTGGTGGTGGCGGCACGGGCCGATGCGCCCCAACTCTCGGACCAGATGCTGGCCGCCGCGGACGCCCGCAAGTTCCCCGTGCTCGTGGCCAGCTTCGAGCTTGAGTTCGTCAAGCTCGCGCGCCGGGTGATCGAGAGCTCGCTGCAGTCACAGAGAGATCGCCTGGAGGCGAGCCAGCGGCTGTTCCAGTCGTATACGTCCGCGTTGCGTGATGGGACGGACTTCGAGGGCCGGTTGGCAATCCTCGGCAGGCGGGAGGGGTGGCACGTCGAGATCCAGGACCTGGCAAGCGGGCAGCCAATCGCCTCATCCGGCCCGCCGCCGGCTGGAGGCAGCCGGGCGGAAACGGTGGATATCCCAGGACGCAGGCGAGCAGTCCTGAAGGTGCAGCATCGGAAGGAGCACACGATAGTGGATCCGCTGCTGGTCCACTATCTGGCCGGCTTGGTGGCTGTCGAGCTCGAGCAGCAGGCGATCGAGCGGGATGGTCGTCGTGCCGAGGGAGAGACCCTCTTGCGCGATCTCCTCAACGGGGAAGTCGATTTCGGCGCTGCTCGCGCGGTGTTGGAGCGGCGAGGCCTGCATGGTGCGCTGGTCAGTCTCGCCATCGCCCCGTGCGGGAAGGCAGAGTGGGAGGCGCCGGACAGCCACCATGCGCCGGACTTGCGCCATATCAGCCCTCTGCTGCTGCAACAGGACGTGATGATCGCGGTCATGCCCGATCGAGAGGATCTCATCCTGACCACTGTGAATTCCTTGGGCACCCAGTCGAAAGCAGGGGTCAGTCGACCGATCATCGGCGCCGACTTCCTGGAAAGCGTCCATCAGGCACGGCTCTCCCTCGCTCAGGCGCGCGAGAGTCGGGTCCGGTTGGTCAGATACGGGGCCGGCGGGACCCCTCCCACCCTGGCACCCAAGACGCTCCCCGAGGCGCGTGGGTTGGTTGATCGATATCTGGGGCCGCTGATCGAGTACGACCGCAGCCACGACTCTTCGCTGCTGCGCACGCTCCGCACATTCCTCGCCAACGACGGCAGTTGGAAGGCGACGGCTGCCAAGCTGAGCATCCACCGACAGACGCTCGTCTACCGGGTGCACATCATCGAACAACTGACGGGACTGAAGCCGCCCTCGACCCTGGGAACGGCGGCTTTCTGGCTTGCGCTACAAGCCGGCGACGCGGCGGGCATCCTGCCTGAGTAAGGGGAAAGCCCATACCGTTGTATGAGGAATGGAGCTGATCTGTCGCAACAGAAATGATCAGGCCATGGAGCATCTCTGTTGGCTGCGGTTCGTCACGAATTACAGACTGCGCCATGTGGAACCGATGCCGTTACAGACCGAGCACGTTCAGTCGGCGCAACCGGCGCGATGTCGACACTGGGGGCATCGTTTACGCCATTCTCGGCACCAAGCCGTTCCGTCACCCCGCCTACCCGACCAACCCCAATCTCCGATGGCTTAGCCAGAAGAAAATCGAAGTGTTATCCGGCGACATAGTCGAAATTGCCGCCAAATCCTTCACCCGACCGGACACCGTGAGGAACCCGAGCCAGGCCCGTGGGGCTTGAACGGCAGAAATCTCTCCCTTTCCTCGGCAAAGCGCCGGGTAAGGAAGGCCCGGCAGGTCGCGACGCGCTTCGACGGCCAGCGCGTGGTCGTTCTCGACCTCTGAAGGTCTTCAGGCGTTCTTGAGACCCAGATACGCCAGCTTCGCCGCGCCAAGGTCCTCGAGAGCGGTGCCGACCGCCTTGAATATGGTGCGCTGCTGGTCGTTCGAGCGGCCTTTGATCTGACCTCGGCATAGCTGCGTGAGATTGCCGATCAGCGCATCGGCGCGCCAGCGGCCGGCAGCAATCGCATTGAGCAGATCGCCGGACTTCATCAACGCTTCTTCCGTATCGACCCACACATCGGCTTGCGCGAAACACGCGGGCTCGGCCTCGGCCATCGCCGGCGTAAAGCTGCCGATCAGGTCAAGATGACTGCCGGCGGCTAACCATTCGGGCTTGATGATCGGTTGGCTCGCGAGGGTCGCGCAGCTCACGATGTCGGCTTCGCGAACGGCGGGCTCAAGCTGCTCGACGGCCCGCGCCGGCAATCCGCTCTCCCGCCAGCGCTGGGCGCACCGTTGGGATGCGTCGGGATCTATGTCCCAGACCGCAATGTCATCGAGTTCCCGAACGGCGGCCATTGCCGGGCCGACGAGGCCGCCGACACGCCCCGCACCGACAACGACAAGGCGGGTTGCATCGGGACGAGCGAGATACGAGGCACCCAGGGCGGCGGCCGCGGCCGTGCGCCGCGACGTGATGACATCGCCATCGAGCAGGGCGAGCGGGGCTCCGGTCCGTGCATCGAACAGCGTGTAGGTCGAGTGCAGGCCGGGAAGACCCTTCGCCCGATTCCCCGGGAAGATATTGACGATCTTCACGCCGTAGTAGCCCTCGGCGTCCCAGGCCGGCATCAGCAACGACGTCCCCGTGTCGGTACCACTCTCGATGATGTGCGAATGCCTCAGCGGCACATTCGCGCCCGCGACGAACGCGGCGGCGAGCGCCTTGATCAACTCCGGGAACGGCAGCAGTCGGACGAGAGTATCGGTGTCAGCTCGGAACATGGCCCAATACCAGGAAGTTGGATGGGGTCGCGATGTCAGGCCCGTGACTCGCCGCGCCGCCGGATCCATTCGCCGACGATGAGGAGCGCCGTCGAGAACAGGACCAGGATCGTCGCCAGCGCCACGATCGTAGGCGTAATGCTGTCGCGAATACCACTGAACATCTGCCGTGGGATGGTCACCTGGTCGGGACCGGCCAGGAACAGCGTGACGACCACCTCGTCAAACGAGGTCGCAAAGGCGAACAGCGCGCCCGACAGTACGCCCGGCAGGATCAGCGGCAGGGTAATGCGCAGGAAGGTTTCGATGCACCCGGCGCCAAGGCTCGAACTCGCGGACACGAGCGTCTTGTCGAAGCCCTTCAGCACGGAACTCACGGTCGTGACCACGAACGGCGCTCCCAGCAACGCATGGGCGATGATCAGTCCCATGAAGGTGCCGGCCAGATGCACACGCATGTAGAACAGGTACATCGCGACCGCGACGATGACGAGCGGCGCCACGAGCGGCGACAGGATGAACGCCGCCAGCACGCGCTTGCCCGGAAAGCTCGCCCGATCGAGGCCGAGGGCGCAGAGCGTGCCAAGCACGGTCGCGAGGATGGCGGCGCTGGGCGCTACGATGAAGCTGTTGCGGATCGCCCGCCACCAGGTTTCGGAGGTGACTAGCGTGTCGTACCAGCGCAGCGACCAATGCTCGATCGGATAGACCAGAAACGAATCAGCGGAAAAGGACAGCGGCACCAGCGCCACGATCGGCAGCACCAGATAGGCAAGCACGCCATAACAAAGACATCGCAGCGCGACGTACCAGAGCTTCTCGGGCCAGCGCTGGTAGGGCTCGAAGGCAGGAAAGAGCCGCATCGCCTATGCTTCCACCGAGGCCACCGGCCGCCGCGCAGCCACCATCCGGTAAACCATGAACAGCAGCGCCGTCGCCGCCAGCAGCAGCACGCTCAGCGCGGCCGCCAGCCCCCAATTGATCGTCGTGTTGGTGTAGTAGGCGATGTAGTAGCTCAGCATCTGATCGCCGGCGCCACCCAATAGCGCCGGTGCCACGTAATAGCCAAGTGCGCTGATGAAGACGAGCAGCGCCCCTGCGGCGACTCCCGGCGCCGTTTGCGGCGCATAGACGCGCCAGAACGCCTCGAACGGATGGCTGCCGAGTGAGATCGCGGCGCGCTGATAGCTCGAAGGGATCCCGCTCATGACCGCGAACAGCGGCAGAACCATGAATGGGATCAGGATGTGGACCATCGAGATGATGACGCCGGTACGGTCGTAAAGCAGCTCGAGCGGGGTGCCGATCAGATGCAGCGAGGTCGCCAGTCGGTTGACGAGCCCGGCGCGCGGCAGCACCACCATCCATGCCGCGATCCGGACCAGGATCGAAGTCCAGAACGGGATGAGGACGGCCATCAGAACGGCACGCTGCCGACGCTTGGGCAGCTGGGTCAGCCAATATGACAGTGGATACCCCAGCAAGGTGACGAGCACCGTCACGACGGCACTGATCCAGAAGGTGCGACCGAGTATGGAGAGATAAACGCCTTCGTCCCGAGGAAGCGGCACGATCGCCCCATCCGGCGTACGTTCATGATCCAGGGCGCGCAGCAGATAGACCAGGGTCAACGGCTGGACGTCATTCGCGAGCACCTGCCACGTCGCAGCATCGCCCCAGCGACCGTCGAACGCGACGAGTTCGGTTTCCACCGCCTGCTCATCGCGCTGGCGCGCTTTGTCGTCCGCGCCGGGAGTCCCGTCGTCATCCGCCGCACCGTCCAGATGGGAGCGGGTGCGGAGGAGCAGCTGGCGCATCCCCGGCATATCCTGGTTGAGCCGAGCCGCGGCCTCTCCAAGGGTACCCGCGAGGTCAGCCGCGACGATGTCGGCCGCGGCTGCCGAGAAGGCATCCGGCCGCGGCAACCCTTCACCATTCCAAGATCCGAGCGCTTGAGCGGTCTGTGGGAAGGCGATCGTAACGACCGGATCCCATACGGCCCGGCTCATCAGCATCACCACCGGCACGAGGAAGAACACGAGCATGAAGGCTGCGAGCGGCGCGATCAGCAGCAGCGCACCGCGCACATCGCCGCTTGAACGGCGCACACGCAGGAGGGGCGGCGAGCGCTTCGCCCCCTGCGCACGGACCGTGTCGAGCGCCAGTGACGCGCCCGGCCGCGCACTGCTCGACGGGTTCGTCATCTGGCGCACCGGACTAGCGCGCGGCCCAGGCGGCGAAGCGCTGGTCCAGGTCGTCGCCGTGCTCGTCCCAGAACACCCGGTCGTTAACCAAGTCTGCCTTCGCGTGCTCCGGCGTATTCGGCAGATTCTTCAGCTGCTCCGGCGACATCTTCGCCAGGGCTTGCGAGTTCACCGGGCCGCCCGGTTGCAGCGCCAGGTACGCGGCCTGCTGGTTCGCGCCGATCGTGTAGTTGATGAACTTCATCGCGTCATCCTTCATGGGCGAGCCCTTCGGGATGACCCAGTAGTCGTAATCCGCGATGGCGCCGTTCCAGACGATGTCGAGCGGCTGCCCGTTCTTCTGCGCGGTGATGATCCGCCCACTGAACGCGGTGGACAAGGCGACGTCACCGGAGACCAGGAACTGAGCCGGCTGCGCGCCCGCGTCCCACCACTGGATGTTCGGTCTGAGCTCGTCGAGCTTCTTGAACGCGCGATCGACGCCGGCGGGCGTCGCCAGAACCTTGTAAACATCGCCGGGCGCAACACCGTCCGCCATCAGCGCGAATTCGAGATTGCCCCGCGCCGATTTCCGCATGCCGCGCTTGCCCGGAAAATTCTTTGTGTCCCAGAAATCGACCCAGTTCTTGGGCGGGGTCTTCGTCAGCTTCGTGTTGTAGGCAAAGACATTGCCCCAGGCAAACAGACCGACGCCACAGCGCGTCTTGGCGGCTTTGTCGAGGGCAGCGGCATCCGTCACCTTCGCCCAATCGATCCGCTCATACATGCCGGAATCGCAACCGCGGCCGACGTCCGTCGATTCGACCTCGACGACGTCCCAGCTCACTTGATGACCATCGACCATGGCCTTCACTTTGGCTTGCTCGCCGGAATACGAGGACGCCGTCACCTCGATGCCGCTCGACGACTGGAATGGGGTCACGAATGCAGATTGCTGAGCATCAGCCAGCGTGCCGCCGTAATTGACCACCGAAAGCGGGCGCGCCAACGCCCCTTGCGAGGCCTCGGCTGCGAGCACTGCCCCGACGACGCCGAGCCACAAAATTTTACGCATGACATTCCCCTGTTGTGATTTGCATTTTTTACGAGAAGATTCGCATGTGCTGTTCGGCGAAGCACAAAACCAACGGGTCGCCGACACCCCCGCCGGCTAACGCCGCACCCCCAAGCGGAACCTTGACGAAGCCCGCATCCTGTTCGGGCAGCGAGAAGCGCACGCGCACGTGGTCGCCGAAATAGAGGGTCCCGGCGCTGCAAGCCTGGAGCGTATTCGTCGCGACGGCAGACGCCGCGTGGTCGCCGGATGCGGCCAGCGTCATCCGTTCCGGTCGGACACAGGCCCGGACGGTTTCGCCAATGCGGGGTGAGCCAACCAGTCGACCGACCAGCACCTCGCCGCCCGGCAGGACCATCCGGCCGACATCGCCCTCACAGGCCAAGAGGCGACCGACGAAGACATTGCTGTCGCCGACGAAATTCGCGACGGCGCCGTTGCAGGGCGTCTCGTAGAGCGCGTCGACGCGGTCAATCTGCTGAATGCGCCCGCCGTCGAACACCGCGACCCGATCGGAGAGCGTCAGAGCCTCGCTCTGATCGTGGGTGACATAGACGAAGGTCAGCCCCAGCTTGCGGTGCAAATCCTTGAGCTCGATCTGCATGTGCTCGCGCAGGCGCTTGTCGAGTGCGCCCAAGGGCTCGTCCATCAACACCAGGCGCGGATTGAAGACGAGCGCCCGCGCCAGCGCCACCCGCTGCTGCTGGCCGCCCGATAGGTTTTTCGGCATCCGACCGGCAAGGGCGCTCATGCGCACCATGTCGAGCGCACGGTTCACCAACGCGGACCGCTCGGCCCGCGCGACGCGCCGGACGGTCAATGGATAGGCGACATTCTCCGCCACCGTCATGTGCGGGAAGAGCGCATAGTTTTGGAACACCATGCCGATGTCGCGCTTGTGCGGCGGCGTGGTGTTGAGCAGCGTGTCGCCGAGCCAGATCTCGCCCTCGCTTGGAGACTCGAACCCGGCCAGCATCATCAGGCAGGTCGTCTTGCCAGCACCCGAGGGGCCGAGTAGCGACAGGAACTCGCCCTTGTAGATGTCGAAATCCACGCCCTGGACGACGTGAGTAACGCCGTCGTAGCTCTTCCCGACCTGCCGGAAGCGGACGAGCGGTTTCCGCGTGCCGTTACAGGCGTCAGTCGCCGTCATGACAACGCGGCGAACACCAGGTCGCCCATCTGCGCGGTTCCGATCTGCTTCGTGCCCGGCTCGGCGATATCCGCGGTTCGGTAGCCGGAGCCCAACACGCGCCTGACCGCGCGCTCGATGCGATCGGCAGCCGCGCTCTCGCCGAAACTCATCCGCAGCATCATTGCCGCAGAGAGGATCGAGGCCAGCGGGTTGGCGATGTCCTGACCGGCGATGTCGGGTGCGCAGCCATGGACGGGCTCGTAGAGGCCCTTGGTGCCCTCGCCCATGGACGCGGAGGGCAGCATGCCGATCGAGCCCGTCAGCATCGAGGCTTCGTCGGACAGGATGTCGCCGAACAGGTTGCCGGTGACGATGACGTCGAAGTGCAACGGCGAGCGGAGAAGTGCCATCGCTGCCGCATCGATATAAAGATGCTCGAGTGTGACGTCGGAATACTCCCGCCCGACCTCTTCGAGGATCGAGCGCCAGAGCTCCATCGTCTCCAGCACGTTCGCCTTGTCGACCGAACAGACGCGGCGGCGGCGCGTGCGGGCCGTGCGGAATGCGACATGGGCGATCCGCCGGATCTCGCGCTCGTCATACCGCATCGTGTTGATGCCGACCTGCACTCCGTTCTCGGCATGCACGCCGCGTGGCTCGCCGAAATAGAGATCGCCCGTGAGCTCGCGCAGGATCACCAGGTCGAGCCCGTCGATATGCGAGGCCTTCAACGGCGAGGCACCCACCAGTTCCGGGAAAGCCACGACCGGCCGGAAGTTCGCGAACAGCTGCAATTCCCGGCGCACCGTCAGCAGCGCATCACCCGGGCGCAGACCGCGGGGCAACGTTTCGTATTGAAAGCCGCCTTCGGCGCCGAACAGAATTGCATCCGCTTCCTTCGCCAGCTTGAAGGTCGCCTCAGGCAGCGGATGGCCAGTCTGGTCGTAGGCGCAGCCGCCGATCAGCCCTTGCTCGAACTCGAGGGGCATGCCCTCGCGCACGAATACGTCCAGCACTTTGAGCGCCTGCGCGGTCACTTCCGGGCCGATTCCGTCGCCGGGCAGCACAGCAATCTTCATGGTCATTCCTGTTCGTTCGTCATGGGGTGGCCGACGCCGCGCATGCGCTCGTACGCATCGATCGCCGCAGCGAAGCGCAGCGTCACGTCGATCTCATCGAGACCGCCGATGAGCGCTTCCTTTGGAAAGGGGTCGATGTCGAAGCCGGTGCTGGAGCCGTCGGGGGCCGTCACGCGCTGGTTCGGCAGGTCGACCCGAACCCGGGCGCCCGGCGTCTCTTCGAGGAAGAACAGCAAGGCGGCGACGAAGCCGGCGTCCACGCGGATCGGCAGCACGCCATTCTTCAGGCAGTTGTTGTGGAAGATGTCGCCGAAGCTCGTGCCGACCAGTGCCCGGATGCCGAAATCGGCCAGCGTATGGACCGCCTGCTCACGCGACGAGCCACAGCCGAAATTCGGGCCGACCACCAGGATCTGCGCGCCCTGATATCCTGGCCGGTTCAGCACGAAGGACTGCCGCTCGGCACCGCTGGTCGGATCGAACCGCAAATCGTGGAAGAAGTACCGGCCGTAGTCGACGCGGCGCACGTGCATGAACCGCGCGGGCACGATCTGGTCCGTGTCGATATCGGCGGCCGGCAACGGCACGCCGATCGCTTCAAGTTGCGTCAGCGGCCGCATGGCGCAGCAACTCCCTATAGTCGACCAGGCGGCCGGCGATCGCGGCTGCGGCAGCCATGCCCGGGCTCATGAGATGCGTGCGGACGCCGCGCCCCTGGCGCCCGACGAAATTCCGGTTCGTGGTCGAGGCGATCCGCTCGCCGGGCCGCCCTTCGTCGCCATTGATCGCCAGGCACATCGAGCAGCCGGGCTCTCGCCATTCGGCCCCCGCCGCAAGGAAGATGCGGTCCAGGCCCTCGGCCGTGGCCGCGTTCCTGACGGTGCGCGAGCCCGGCACGATCATGGTCGGGACCTTCACCCGCCGCCCGTCGAAGATCGCCGCGGCCACCCGCAGGTCCTCGAGGCGGCCGTTGGTGCAGGAGCCGATGAAGACGCGATCGACCGGCAGGCCTTCGAGCTGCTGACCGTCCCGAATGTCCATGTAGTCGAGGGCGTCGCGCAAACGCGTGCGCTGCGCCGGATCATCGAGGTCGAGGACGTCGGATACGCGGCCGTCGATCGGCGCGGATTGCGACGGGTTCGTCCCCCAGGTCACCATCGGCGCGACGCGTGCCGTATCCAGCAGGACCTCGCGTGAGAAACGCGCGCCCGGATCGCTGCGCAGAGCCCGCCACTCCGCAATTGCGGCCGCCCACGCGGGTCCTTGAGGCGCAAAGTGTCGGCCCTGCAGATAGGCGTAAGTCTTCTCGTCCGGCGCGATCATTCCGGCACGCGCGCCGGCCTCGATCGACAGATTGCACAAGGTCATGCGCGCCTCGACGCTCAACGCATCGATCGCGTCGCCGGCATACTCGATGACATGGCCTGCGCCGCCGGAGACCCCGATCCGGGCGATCATGGCAAGTGCTATGTCCTTGGCGGTGACGCCGAAAGCGGGCGTCCCCGCGAACCGTGCAAGCATCGTCGCCGGGCGCTTCTGCCAGAGGGTCTGCGTCGCGAGCACATGGCTCACTTCGGAGGAGCCGATGCCGAAGCCGAAGGCTCCCAACGCACCGTGCGTCGAGGTATGGCTGTCGCCGCAGACCACGGTCATGCCGGGCAACGTCAGGCCCTGCTCGGGGCCCGTCACATGGACGATGCCATGCTGCGGGGCGTCGAGCGCAAACATCGACACGCCCTGCGCCCGCGAGAAATCGATCAGCTTCTCGACGAGCTCACGCCGGTCCGCATCGATGATGTCGTTGATCGAGCAGCCGCGGGTCGACGCGTAATGGTCGGCCATGGCGAAGGTCGCATCCGGCCGCCGGACGCGCAGACCCCTGCGCGCGAGCACATCGAAGGTATCACGGGGCAGATCGTCGCCGAGATAGTGGCGGTCTATGTAGATGAGAGTGTGCCCGTCGTCGCGCTGGTGCACGACATGCTTGTCCCAAAGCTTGTCGAACAGCGTACGGGGCTGGCCGGCGACTGTGTCCACACTGGCTCCATGCATTCCCATGAATGGAGCAGCAGTCTGCGCAGGCCGAAAAATCGGCTGAAGACGTATCTCGGAACGCTGGATGCGTGAACGACGATGGCTGAGACGGGCCGGCGCTATCGGCTCAGAAACTCCACCAGGAGCCGTGTCGCCGTCGGCATTTCCTCGTCGTCTCGCACACACAGCTTGTGCAACCGGTTTGCCCACTCTTCGTCGAGCGGCACCTCGGCGATCTGCATGGCCGCGGCGCGATCCGAGACAAAGTAGTCCGGAACGATCCCGATGCCGAGCCCGGCCTGCGCCATCCGACATACCGCATCGAAGCCGGCAACCCGGATGCGGGAACGCAGCGTGCGCCCCGCCTCGACGGCGAGCCGCTCGGTCAGGATTTGGATCGAGCTGTAGGGCTCCTGCAGGATGAGCGGATGATCGAGCAGATCCACGAAGCGGACATTGCGCTGGCCCGCGAGCGGATGATCCTGCGGCACGACGACCACCAGCCGGTCGACATAGCACGACATCACCTTGAGGCCATTCACAGGCTGACTGCCCCAGAAGATGCCGAACTCGACGGCACCCTCGCGCACCTTCTGCACCGCACCGGTGCTGGTATCGGGCTGGAGCTCCACCGTCACATACGGATGTTCGCGCATGAAGCGGCCGAGCGCGTCGGGAAAGAACCCGAACAACGCCGATTCATTCGCTGCCGCGCGGACATGCCCACGCGCGCCATGCGACATCGACGAAAACTCGGACATCTCGCTTTCGAGCTGAGACAGGTCGCGCAGAATGCGGCGCGAATGCGCCAGGAACGCCTCGCCGGCCGTGGTCAGCGTGACTCCGCGGCGATGCCGTTCGAGCAACGGCACCTTCATCATATGTTCGAGGTCGGCGAGCCGCTTGCTGACGGCGGACGGCGCCAGATGCTCGCGTTCGGCCGCCTTCGCGATACTGGCTTCCTCCACCACCGCGATGAACAGCATCAGCGTGACGGAGTCGATCCGTGCGGCAAGGTGCGGACGAAACAACGCCGCATTCGAGTTCGCGAACATGTCTGTCTTCAGGCGGCCTGTTGTCATCGCAAGCTCGGTCCACCGAGGCAGTGGCCACAACCAATCGCTTTGACGGTCAATCTGCGATCCGCCCTTGATACCAGGAATGACATGCCGCGCGTGGACAGGATTGCCAAAGCCCGGGCTAGCCGAAATCCTCCCGTGAACGCACCGGCATCCTACTCGCGAGCATCAGCCAGCGGCAATGTTGTTGCGGCGTTGGAATAGACGTTGGCCGTATCGAAGAAGTTGATGCCGGCATCGAGCGCACGCTGAATGAACGGCCGGCCCGCGGCCTCGTCCAGCACCCAGCTATGGTTCCCCTTGGTCGGGTCGGCGTAGCTCATGCAGCCAAGCCCGATGCGCGAGACCTTGAGGCCGGTTCTTCCCAGATTGGCGTATTCCATGAGGAGGCCTATCCGTCGGTGAAGAGTGCGCGATCCATAACGGCGGGATCGTGAGGGATGAGCGGCTGGAAGCCCATCTGATCCAGGATGTCGCTCTTGATATCGACGCCCGGCGCCACTTCTGAGAGGACGACGCCTTCCGCCGTCAGCTTGAAGACGGCGCGTTCCGTCACGAACAGCGCTTCGTGGCCGAGCTTGAGCGCCTGCTGGCCGGAATAGGTGATCTGCTCGACCTTCGAAACGAGCTTCCGGACCGCGCCATGCTGCTGGATACGGATGCGCCCGGAGGCGATCTCCGCCTTGGTGCCCTTGGTGTCGAACGTGCCGCAGAACACGACCTTCTTGGCGTTCTGGGCGATATCCATGAAGCCGCCCGGGCCGACCGTGAGGCCGCCGAGCTTCGAGACATTGACATCGCCATGCTGGTCCAGCTCGCCGAAGCCGAGGAACGCGGTATCGAGCCCGCCGCCGGAATAGAAGTCGAACTGAGAGGGACCGTCGATCATGGCCGACGGGCTGCGTGCGAAGCCGAACAGCAGGCCGACGAGCAGCGAGCCGCCATAGGTGCCGTGCTCGATCGTCTGGTAGAAGCGCCCGACCTCGTCGCGCTCCGCCATCATCTTCGCGACGCCCTCGCCGATGCCGACGCCGAAGTTGATCACGTCGCCGTCGCGGAGCTCTCTATAGGCGCGGCGCGCGATGAGCGACCGCACGTTCAGGGGCTCGGGCGGATCGATGGTGATCGGGCCGCGCCGCTCGCCGGACAGCAGCGGGTCGTACGGCAGGTCGTAGCTCATCTGCTGGCCGGGATCGACGACCACCGCATCGACGATGGCGCCCGGTACGCGGACCGAGCGCGCCGGCAGGGAATTGAGATCAACCGCCGTGCGGACCTGGGCGATCACGATGCCGCCGGAATTATGCGCCGCGAGGGCGGCGGCATAGATGTCGACGTTGGCCGCTTCCTGGTCGAGGCTGATGTTGCCGTCCGCGTCGCCGAACGAGCCGCGAATGATGGCGACATTAATCGGGAAGGACTTGTACCAGAGCAGCTCCCGGCCACCGATCGTGACCAGCTCGACCAGATCCTCCTGGGCGGACCGGTTCATCTTGCCGCCCTGCTGGCGCGGATCGACGAAGGTGCCGAGCCCCACATGAGTGAACAGGCCCGGGCGCTTGCCGCCGATCTCGCGATAGAGCTGCATCACGCAGCCGCTCGGCAGCACATAGGCTTCGATCTTCTCGTCGCGCGCCATCTCCTGCATCTTGGGCGACCAGACCCAATGGCCGCCGATGACGCGCTTGACCAGGCCCTCACGGGCAAAGTGGTTCATCCCCTCCATCTTCTTGTCGCCGATGCCGAGCGCGTGGAGGACGGTCAGGTTGCGTGGGTAGCCGGTCGAGAGGAAGCGTCGGGAAACCGCGCGGAACACGTGGGTCGGCTCGACGAGCCCGCCGCCGCCGCCGATGAGCGCGACGGTGTCATGGTCCTTGATGAGGCGGACGGCCTCGTCGGCCGACATGAACTTGTTGCGCGTCATGCCCGAAGCTCCTGATTGGGCAGCTCCTGATTGGGCAGCTCCTGGCCGACCAGCTCCGGCCGGCGCGGCACCATCAGCCGATGTTCGCCTTCCTGCACGATCTCGTCGCGCTGATTGGTCAATTGCATCTCGATGAACAGGATGCCCATCGCCGGCATGCTCTTGGACGGCCGCGCCTCGCGGACCTTGAACTTCACCTGCAGCGTGTCGCCGATCTGGATCGGCCGCTTGAAGTTCCAGGACCAGCCGAGCGCGATGCCGTCGCGGAAATAGGCTGACTGGACCTTCAGCCCATCCGTCAGCGACAGGCCCATGAGGCCATGGGCGATGCGCCCACCGAACTCGGTCGTGCGCGCGTAAGTCTCGTCGAAATGGACCGGGGAAAAGTCGCCGGAGACGCCGGCGTAGGCCAGGATATGACCTTCGGTAACGGTGACGCGCGGCGTCACGCGCTCCTCGCCCACCGTGATGTCGTCGAAGTAGTTGCCGGGCAGCATTGTCGGTTCCTTACGAAGCGAGTGCAGCGAGGGAGGGCGTGAGAGACGGCACGAGCAGGATGCGTCCGACGGCTTCGCGATTGGCGAGCTCGCGATGCGCCTCGGCCGCGTCTTCGAGCGCCATCCGCTTCCAGACGACCGGGTCGAGCCCGTGCTCGTGCATGAAGTCCAAGATCTCGCGGAGATCCGCGCCGGACGCGCTCTGCACGCCCCGGATCTCCCATTCCTTGATGATCAGCAGGCCGAGGTTGAGCTCGATCGGCTTGCCGTGCAGCTCGCCGATGACGACGCAGCGCCCGCCAGGCGCCAGGCTGCGGAGCGCGCCATGAAAGGTCGGCGAGCCGATGAGCTCGACGACGAGATCGACGCCGCGACCGCCGGTCAGCCGTCGGACCTCCTCGCCGAAGGTGCCGTCGCGGCTGACGACGACCTCGTCCGCGTGCGCAGCCTTCAGGGGTGCGACCTTGTCGGCGGTGCTGGTGATGGCGATGCTGCGGCCGCCGAGGGCCTTGACGATCTGGATGGCGGCCAGCCCCAGCCCGCCGCTGGCGCCGGTGATGACCACCGTCTGGCCCGGCTCGATCTTGCCGATCTGCCGGATCGCCTTGTAGGGCGGGCCATAGACGCAGGCGGCAAAGCAGGCGTGGTCGAGCGGCATGCCGGCCGGCACCTTGACCAGATTGCTGGCGAGCAGGACGGCATATTCGGCATAGCCCCCGTCGCGGGTCTGGCCGATGTCGCCATGGGTCTGCCGGCAGAGCGAAGGCCGGCCCTTGAGGCAATCCTGGCAATGGCCGCAGGCCTGGAAATTGAAGGAGGCGACCCGGTCGCCAGGGACCAGACCCTGAACATCCGCACCGGTTTCGATCACCTCGCCGGCGAGCTCGTGCCCGAGGATCCGGGGTGGCTGCACGCGGGACCGCATGCCTGACCGCAGGATCAGATCGAGATGGCAGACACCACAGCATGCGATCCTGACCAGAACCTCGCCGGGGCCGGGTTGCGGACGCGGGACCTCGGTGCACCGCAGCACATCCGGTCCGCCGAATTCGTTCAGAATGACCGCGCGCATCGCGTCCTCCTAGTGCAGGATCTGGCCGAGGAAGCTGCGGGTCCGCTCGTTCTGCGGATCGTCGAAGAAGGCTTGCGGCGCGTTCTCCTCGACGATCTCGCCCCGATCCATGAAGATCACGCGATCGGCGACCTGGCGGGCGAAGCCCATCTCATGGGTGACGCAGAGCATCGTCATGCCGTCGTTCGCCAAACCGATCATGGTGTCGAGCACCTCCTTCACCATCTCGGGGTCGAGGGCGGAGGTCGGCTCGTCGAACAGCATGATCTTCGGCGTCATGCACAGCGCCCGGGCGATCGCCACGCGCTGTTGCTGGCCGCCGGAAAGCTGCGCCGGGTATTTGCCGGCCTGGTCCGGAATTCGGACGCGGGTCAGGTACTTCATGGCGGTCTCTTCCGCCTTGGACTTGCCGACGCGGCGCACCTTCATCGGCGCCAGCATGCAGTTCTCCAGAACCGTCAGGTGCGGAAACAGGTTGAACTGCTGGAACACCATGCCGACCTCGGCCCGGACCGCTTCAACGTTCTTGCCGCCGGCGCCAAGATCGATGCCGTCGACCGTGAGCGTGCCTTGCTCGTAGCGCTCGAGGCTGTTGATGCAGCGGATCAGCGTCGACTTGCCCGAACCGGACGGCCCGCAGATCACGATCCGCTCGCCGGCACCGACCGTGAGGTCGACATTCTTCAAAACTTGGAACGGACCGAACCATTTGCTGAGGCCGGCGATCGAGATGATCTCTGGTCTGTCCGGGGCAGCGGATGGGTTAGCAGGCATGAGGATCTCTATGGTTCAGGCGTGAGGGATCGGACGGACGAGATCGTCCGTCCGGGGCGTCTCAATTGTTGAATTCCATCGGCAGCGCGTCCGAGCCCTCGCCGGACGTCGGCATCTTGGCGAGCTCGCCGCCGATCCACTTCTTGTAGAGCGCCGGCAACTCGCGGCTCGCGATCTTGCGGGCGATGAAATCGTTGATGTAGGTGACCCACTCGCGGGCATCGGGCCGGACGGCGATAGCGTCGAAGTTGCGCGAGATCACGAACTTTTGGTCGAACTTGCCCTTGCCGGCGACCTGGTCGATGTTCGGCAGTTGCGTCGCCGCCAGACCCACCACGTCGACTTGGCCCGCGATCAGCGCCTGGACCGTGCTGGCATCATCGTCGAAGCGCTGGATCGTCGCCCCGGACGGCGCCGCCTTCGTAGCCGAGACGTCCTGCGGTGTTCCGCGCGGCACACCGATCGTGTGCCCCTTCAGGTCGGCATAACCCGAGACCTTGAGCGAGGCTGGACCGACATAGACGTTGTCGATGTTGGTATAGGGCCGAGAGAACAGCACCACCTTCTGCCGGTCAGGGAAGATGCCCATGGCAGCGGCGATCATGTCGATCTGTCCGGTCAGCAGGGCCGCGACCCGGTTGGACGGTGTGACCGGCGTGAACTGCGGCTTTACGCCCAGATCCTTGGCCAGAAGCTCGGTCAACTCGACGTCGAACCCGGTCAGCTTGCCGGAACCGTCAGTGAAGCCCCACGGCACCTGGGCCACCTGGACGCCGGCCTTGAGGACGCCGCTCTGCTTGATGGATGCGACGGTCTGCGCCGACGCGTTCGAGGTTCCGGCCGCCACAACCACCAGGGTGAGTGCAGCGGTGGTCCCAAGACCCTTCAAAAAATTCAATCCGACCATAGACGTTTCCTCCCAAGATGCGGCTTGCCCGCGTTCGAGTTTCAGGTTCTGACGACGAGGCGCCTCTCCAGTCCGGCGCTGAGGCGCGACAGGGGAAAGCAGAGGACGAAGTAGAAGATGGCGGCGAGGCCATAGGCGATGAGCGGCTTGTAGGTCGTGCTGGCCGCGATCTGCGCTGAGCGGGACAGCTCGACGAATCCGATGATGGCCGCGAGCGACGTGCCCTTGATGAGCTGCACGAGGAAGCCGACCGTCGGAGCGATGGACAGTCGGATCGCCTGGGGCAGCACCACGCTGATCATGCGGTCGCGATAGCGCAGGCCCAGCGCTCGCGCTGCCTCGGTCTGGCCCCGCGGTACGGCCTGGATGCCGCCCCGCCAAATCTCCCCGAGGAAGGCGCTGGCATGGAGCGTCAGGCCGATGGTGACGGCGACCCACGGGTTCAGATGCAGGCCAAATACCGGCAGGCCGTAGAACACCAGGAATAGCTGCATGAGCAGCGGCGTGCCCTGGAAGAAGTCGATATAGATCGCTGCAAAGCGCTGAAGGGGTGCTGCCTCGGACGTGCGCAGCAGCGCGATGATGCCCCCGAAGATCCCGCCACCGACGAATGCGATAAAGGACAGAATGACCGTCGATTCGATGCCGGAGAGGATCGAAAGGGCTTCGTTGAGGCCGAATTGCCGGATCATCGCTGCCTCACTTCACCAGATAGGAAAAGCAGGCGCGATTGACCAGCTTGAAGATGGTCGCGAACATCAGCGACATGGCGAGATAGAGCGCCGTCGCCACGATATAGATTTCGAAGCTGCGGAAGGTCATCGTGTCGAGCGATTGCGCGACCGCCGTCAGCTCCTCGGCAGAGATCGACGAGACGATGCTGGTCGTGAGCAACGCCAGCACGAACTGACCCGAGAGTGCCGGGAAGATGATCCGGAGTGCCGGCTTCAGCACGATGTAGCGGAAGACCTGCAGCGGCTTCAGGCCGAGTGCTGCGCCCGCTTCGTACTGCCCCTTCGGGATCGCATCGATACCGCCCCGGATTACCTCCGCCGCGAAGGCGCCGCAGTTGACGCTCAAGGCCAGGATCGCCGCACTCCAGGGCTTCAAGGCCAGGCCCAGGGTCGGCAGGCCGAAATAGATAAAGAAGACCTGGACCAGGAATGGCGTGTTGCGGATCAGCTCGACGTAGCTGGTCGCTATCAAGCGGACCGATCGAAATAAGCTGCCTTTGGCGAGTGCCGTGACGATGCCGATCGCGAGCCCGATCACGATCGAGCAAGTCGCCAGCAGGATGGTGAGCCCGCATCCTCGCAGGAACTGTTCCCAGAACGGCAGCAACACGCCGAAATCAAAGCGATAGGTCATTCTCTCCCTTTCGCGGCGCGGCTTATCGACTGCCGCGTCCGTCCCGTTTCGGCGCTTATGGCACTCGGAAAAACTGGCGATAGAGCTCGATCTGCTCCGTCAGCATCGGCAAGCCCGGATGGACACGCAGTCCGCGGGCGCGTGCTGCAGCGAGCAGCCTGGTCTCCGCGGGCTTCATGATGATGTCGGACACCACCGTCCGCGGCGGCAGGTTGTCGACCGAGAATGGCAGCAGATCCTCGGGCTGGAGCCCGATAGGCGTCGCATTGATCATGATGTCCCCTGCAATAGGCATCGAGGAGGCTCGGATCCGACCCGGCCAACGCTGAGCCAGGCGATCCGCAAGGGCCGCCATGCGCTGCTCGTCAACGTCGGTGATGGAGAGATCGGCCGTACCCGCCAGCATGAGTGCGGCCGCGATCGAGACGCCGGCCCCGCCGGCGCCCACGAGCGAGATCATCTTGCCGGCGACCGCGTATCCGGCCTTAAGCAGTCCAGCCACGAACCCGGCGCCGTCGAAATTGTCGGCCGACCACGAGCCGTCGGCCTCACGTCGCAGAGCGTTCGCCGACTGGGCCAGCTCCGCGCGCTCACTCAGATGATCAGCGTGACCACAGGCGGCGAACTTATGCGGCACTGTGACCAGGATCCCACCGAGATTGCCGATCAATTTCAGCCCCTCGATGACGGCGGCGATGCCCGACGCTTCCGCTTTGACCGGCACCAGGACAGCGTCCACGTTCCGATCGAGGAACAGCCGATTCATCAAGCTCGGCGCCATCACCTGCTCGATCGGATTGCCCACCACCGCGTAAAGCCGGGTGGATCCGGTAGGCGATGGAATGGCGAAGGCCGGTGCGCTCACGACTGCTTCCTTGTCGATGTGTGTGGTCGAAGTCGGTCATTGCCGGCGACGATCAATCGAAATTGGAATGTGTTTCATTATGGAATTCATTCCACTCATGTCAAGCGATGACATTGCGTTCCAATTGGAATAGAGTCCCATTTGGAGGGCGGATGGATAGGGCACTGGGAATATTGGAGTTTTTGACAGGGCACGCCGGCGGCACGCCGCTTGCCGAGATCTCGGACAGCCTGGGCATCCCGCGAAGCGCAACCCACCGGCTGCTCGCCGACCTGCGTGAAGAAGGCTTCGTCCGGCAGGATTTCGACGGCGGCGCCTACAAGCTCACGGCGAAGATCGTCTCGCTCGGCCTGACCTACCTGTCGGCCGCCGGTGCCGCGACCACGGTGCTGCCGCTCGTCGAAGAACTCGCCGAAGCGACGGGCGAACTGGTCGTGCTCGCCGCGATCGACGGCGAGCGGCTGCTACGGATCGCCAAGGCGCAAGGAGCGAAGCGCGGGCTGCTCTACAATCCGGACGAAGGGTCGGAGGTCTATCTGCCTGCCACGTCCAACGGCCATGCCTGGCTGTCGTGCCTCAGCGAGGAAGCAGCGTTGCAGCTGGTCGCGCGACAGGGGTTCAACCGGGAAGGCTATGGCCCCAATGCGCCCAAGACGATCAGGGAGCTTATGACGCTGGTCCGTCAGGCCCGGAAGCTCGGCTATGCCAAGATCTTCGAGACCTACGAGGCCGGGACCTCGGCCGTCGCAGCCCCGATCGTTCGCCCCGACACGAAATCTCCGATCGGAACGATCAGCGTTGCCGGGCCGTCGCTGCGCATGACGGACGCGCAGCTCGACCGCATCGCGCCACGCCTCATCGAGACGGCGCGGAAGATCGCCGAGGCCGGCGCGTCCCTGCCGATCTTCCCCCAGCACGAGGTCGGGCACTAGGAAATGTCGAGCCGGCTGCGGTCCATCGCGATTGTCGAGCTTCTCGCGAAGCATCCTCACGGGCTGTCCGCGCGCGCGGTGTCCGAGCAGTTGCGCATCCCGTTCGCGGCGACGGAGCGGCTGCTCCAGGAGCTCGCGCAGAGTGATTATGTCAGGCATGGCGCCGACCGGCAGACCTACCGGTTGCGCCTGAAGCTCGCGGCACTGGGCCTGGCATATCTGGGCGCCAGCGGAGTCACCGACCTGGTCCAGCCGATCCTGGACGATCTCGCGAAGCGGACCGGCGAGCTCGTACGCCTTGCGGTGATCGAGGGCGATCGTTTGACCTGGGTCGCCAAGGCGCAGGGCTCCAGGAGCGGTCTCATGTACGATCCCGATGTCAGCGCCGAAGTGCACCTGCCCAGCACGGCGAACGGCCAGGCCTGGCTTGCCTGCCTCTCCCGGCGGGATGCCGAAGCGCTGCTGGATCGTCATGATATTGGGGGAAAGCCGGCCGACGAAGCGCCGGCCTTCAACCGCGAGCAGCTGTTTCAGCAGCTGGAGGGATGCAGGCAGCGCGGGTACGCGTTCGTCTCGGAGATCTATCAGACCGGCACATCCGCGCTCGCGACGGCAATCCGAAAGCCGGACACCGGATCGCCGATCGGCACGGTCAGCATCGCCGGCCCGACATTGCGGATGACCGAAGCGCGGGTGAGCGAGATGGCGTCCTGGCTCGCCATGACCGCGGCAGAGCTCGCCGCTGCATCGGCCTCGTCGCCATTATTCGCGGCGCGGTAGCGGGATCGAATGGCGGTCCCCAGGCGAGCGGACGAATGTCAGTTGTTGGGATTCGTTTCAACTGACGTCAGATGTCCGCAACGGGCGCTTTGTGACGCAGCCGCTCTTCGGCTTGAACGTGCCGATGGCGGAACGACGGCTTTAGGCAATGAACTGCTGTAAGCGGTCAGTTGGCCTGTGGTCGGGACTAAATTCTGCTCATCACGGTTAGGGCAAATAGCGTAGATCCGCTAAGGGGCGAAGCTGTATGTGATCCGTCCCGGACTTACGCCTTGGCGGCGTTCTGTGCAGCCTCGAATACATCGCGTGCGGACGTCGTACCCGCCACGTGCTCCGTACCCTCGGCTCCGAGGTCCATCCATCCCGCGTTCACGGCCTCAAACATTTCTTCGGCAGGTCCGGTGTGGCCCTTCGGGATGCCGAATTGCTCGAACGCTTCCGCCCACCCTGCACGCGGGACTGCAAAGGCTTTCACATCGAGATTCAGGACTTCACCCAATTGCTCCGCGACTTCATCCGCGGTGACCATCGAACCAAGCTCGACGACGCGCTGCCCTGACCACGCTGGCCCGGTCAAAAGGGTTGCGACCTCCGCGCCGATGTCGTTCGTCGCGACCATGGTCGATTTCCGGTTTGTCGGATTGTAATAGACCGGTAGCGCTCCGCCCTGGGCGACCTGCAAGCCGTAGAGGAAGTTTTCGAAGAATCCGCCTGCGCGCACAAATGCGATTGGCGATATCAGGTCGCGAAAACCTTGCTCCAGAAGCGACAAGGC
Organism: Aliidongia dinghuensis; assembly: GCF_014643535.1. Taxonomy (NCBI): domain Bacteria; kingdom Pseudomonadati; phylum Pseudomonadota; class Alphaproteobacteria; order Rhodospirillales; family Dongiaceae; genus Aliidongia; species Aliidongia dinghuensis. Next base: position 23,202 of record NZ_BMJQ01000035.1, read on the forward strand.
CGTGATCATCCCAAGCCCGCTGGTCCTGTTCGCACCCATCGACGAAAGCGCTACCACCCTCGGCGGCGCTGCCCTGGTGAGCGCCTCGACATAGTTCGCAATCACGCCCTTGGCTTCTTTGTAATCGGGCGAGGGGGCCCAGACAGCCGGCAACATGACAAACGCGCCTTCGACGCCTTTGAGCGCCCGCTCGATGGCTGCCGGATCATTCCAATCGCCGTCAACCAGTTCCACGCCCTGGTTCGCCCAGCTTGACGCCTTCTCGCGATTGCGGACGAGCGCGCGTACTTCCTTGCCGTGCGCCAGAAAATGCCTTGCCGTCGCGCCGCCGACTTTTCCCGTGATTCCCATCACTAAGAACATGCGTATTCTCCTGATCTCGAGGGACAGAGCACTGCCCCGTTGGTTCAACGGATGAGCGGCAAAATGGCCCGGATACGGGGATCGCGCGCGTAGAGGCCGCCCCATGTCATCGCGCCCAGAAGCAGGGAAATGATTTCCGGCGGCGACCCCAACTCGCCGATGCGGACATGGGCGCAGATGGCGCCCCCCAAAAAGCCCGTCACCAGGATCGCGCCGAGGACGGCGGTAGCCGGGACGGCATAAAGGATGGCGCAGGCGAGGATGATCGGACCCACGACACGGGTCAGGTCCATCGCGAACCCAGTTTCCTGCAACATGCTTGCGATCTGCGCCGGCACGAAAAGCTGAATAGCCCCGTCTGCCACCAGAGCGATAACGACAATCGCGCTCATGATCCGGCCGGCCCACAGGCTGCGATGCAAGGTCATGGCTTCAGGCACCTGAGGCAGCTTCATAGTTTCGGACACTTGTCGTCCTCCGATGGCGTCACCCAATTTCGAAGCCTACTGTGTCTACCGCAGATGACAAACATCGACAAAGCGAACACATTGTTCCCTCTGTGGTGTACAATACCGAGACGCGAACATGCAGAATCTCGAACCCATCCGCATATTCATAACGGTAGCGGAAATGGGGAGCTTCACCCACGCGGCCGATAGCCTGGGCATCCAAAAGGGCAGGGCCTCAACCGCGGTCCGGAAGCTGGAAGAAGATGTCGGTGTCAGGCTCCTGCACCGGACGACGCGCAGCGTGCAGTTGACGGAGGACGGGCGCGCATTTCATGCCCGTGCCCGCGATCTGCTTGCTGAAGTCGATGACCTGCACTCGATGTTCGCAGACGATCGCGTGGCACTTCGCGGGCGTTTACGGGTCGATCTTCCGACCGAGGTGGCGCGCACGACAATCGTGCCGGCCTTGCCGGATTTCATGGCGACTTACCCCGAGTTGGAGCTGGAGGTGTCGAGTACGGATCGGCAAGTCGATCTGGTTCAAGAGGGGTTCGACTGTGTATTGCGGCTTGGACCCATAGGGGACGAGACGCTGATTGCCCGCCCGCTGGGCCTGTTGCGCATGGTCAACGCTGCCAGTCCCGCCTATCTGGCGCGCTATGGCGTCCCTCGATCGCTAGAAGATCTCCAGCGTCAGGAACATCGGACAATTCATTTTTCGACGATACTGGGCGCAAAACCCTATGGATGGGAATATCCGGATGGCGACAGCTACGCGACGCTTCAATTGCCAGGTGCGCTGCGCGTCAACAGCGCGCAGACCTACGAAGCCGCTGCCCTCGCCGGCCTTGGCGTGATTCAGGCGCCACTCTTGGGGATTGGCCGATACTTAGAGAGTGGAGCGCTTGTGGAGATCCTACCCAATTGTCGTCGCCGCGCGCTCGCCGTGTCCCTCGTCGTAGCACATCGGAGCAACCTGTCGCGCCGAGTCCGCGCATTCATGAAATGGATCGAAGATGTGCTGACGCCGTATCTGGAATAGCGAGACGAACAACTTCGTCCGGCCCTCGAAATCAACATTCTGAAGTTATATCTGCCGGTCGGCGGCCCGGCGGTCCAACAGAATACGACACTGAAGCCGGCGACGGCTCTCTCCATTGTTCCCTACTGTTGCCGCTAGTCGGATGCGCTTGCCGCAAACTCACGGCACCCCGTTTCAAAGTACTTTGCGTCCGATCCGGTTAGGCCGGTGGTGAACAGACGGAATCGATGACTGCTTTCAGGCGCTGCGATCACCCTCCTGAATGTCGTTCATGGGCGCTCTGCGGCCGGGCCGCCCTTCGGCTTGGACGGGCCGGGAGCGGAACGGCCGCTCCCGAGCGAAGAGCCCGCGAGATTGCCATTCGTGCGAGCAGACACGATAGCCGGAGATCTGCCGCCTCGTCAGTGCTACTCCCTCGGAATCAGTCGAGGCTGCTCCTACGCTTACTTCGCCTTGTCGAGCTCGGCCGCGAGTTCCGGCACGAGCTTGAACAGGTCGCCGACCAGGCCGTAGTCGGCGATCTGGAAGATCGGCGCTTCCTCGTCCTTGTTGATGGCGACGATGACC
>NZ_BMJQ01000036.1 GCF_014643535.1 Aliidongia dinghuensis
CGCGAAGCGTCCTGGACGCGGCGAGCACGGCGCTATCATGGCCCATTCGGGAGACCTTCCGCCGGTTCGTCACGCGGGGTCACAGCCCCTCGCTTCTCTCTTGATCATTGGTGGGGAGTCCCCCCCGAGACAACCCCGCGAGACAACCCCGCGGCTGGCGAATTGAATCAATTGGCGGACAGGATCCTTGATCGTCACGCCAATTGAACGCGAGGTGCCGATGCGCAGCGCATTTGTGACCAACCCGAAGCCCCCGGCGACGAAGCTCCAGAGAATGAAGATCCTGGAGATCCACGACCAGATCGCCGCCGAGGCCATCAAGCAGATCGTCCAGCCGACGATGGCCGCCGGCGGCTCCGTGGGCGACGTTCTCGTGCTGCTGGAGAGCGTCGTGTCGGGCGTGCTCGTGGTGACCATCAAACTCGGCGGCGACGAAAAGGTCCTTGATCTGCTCTTCCAACGCGTCCGGCTGAAGATGGCCCAGCTCCGGCTCGGCGGGATCTCGACGGCCGGCGAGGCGTGAATCGCCGGCCGTCGTTCGTTGATCAATTAGCAGAAAAGATTATTCCGGCCGATTCAATCTATTGGACCGCGCATTTCCTCGGCATCACGATCGCGGCGGCTGACCAAGCCTGCCGGGAGGAGCATCGATGTCGAAGTGCCGTATTCTTCATGACCTGATCCAAGAGCGTGCCGCCTTGCCCGTGCCCGGCGTCTATGACGCCTTCAGCGCACTCATGGTCGAGCAGGCCGGCTTCAAGGCGTGCCAGGTGAGCGGTTTCGGCGTTGCCGCCGCGGCGCTCGGCCTGCCGGACATCGGCATCCTGTCGATGCGCGATCAGATCAACGCCGTGCAGTCCGTCGCCAATGCGGTGACGATCCCGGTGATGGCCGACGGCGACACCGGTTTCGGCAATGCGCTCAACACCTTTCACACCGTGCGCCTGATGGAGGCGGCCGGTGCCGCGGGCATCAACATCGAAGACCAGACCTTCCCGAAGCGCTGCGGCCATATGAACGATAAGTCGGTCGTTGCGCTGGACGAGATGGTTCAGAAGGTCCGCGCCGCCGTCGCTGCCCGGCGTGATCCCTACTTCGTGATCAACGCACGGACCGATGCGCTGGCAACCGACGGCCTCGCCGCCGCGATCGAGCGTGCGAACGCCTATCTCGCGGCCGGGGCCACGCTGGTATTCGTCGAGGCACCGGGCAGCCGCGAGGATATCGCCGCCATCGTGCAGGGCGTAGACGGGCCGGTCAGCGTCAACATGGTGGGGGCACCTGGCGGCAAGACCCCGTCGATCAACCTGGCCGAGCTTCGGCAATTGGGCGTCGGCCGCGTCTCGTTCCCTGGCGTGACACTCTCCAGCGCCGGCGCCGCCATGCGCCGCGCGCTCAACGTACTGAAGACGCACGGCGACCTCGAGGACATTGCGCAGGAGCTCATGCCCTTCGCCGAGATGACCGCGGTCGTCGGCTTGGCCCATGAGCGGGCACGTGAGCGGGAGTTCGCGGCGTGAGCGGGACGACGCTGTTCGGCAAGATCTGGACCGCCCATCAGGCGGGCGAGCTGCCCGGCGGCCGCGTCGCCCTGGTGATCGATCGGATGACCCTGCACGAGCTGAGCGGCGGCTACGCCTTGCGCGACCTGCGGGCGGCGGGCGAGCGGCCGCACATGCGGGCCGACCAGATCTTCGCCATGGCCGATCATGCCATCAGCACCGCGCCGGACCGGGGGCCGCATGACTCGCTGAGCACAAGCGGCAGCCAGATGATCGCCTCGCTCGAGGAAAGCTGTGCCGCCCTCGGTTATCGCTATGCCCGGCCCGACGACGAAGCGCACGGCATCGTGCATGTCGCCGGGCCGGAACAGGGCTTCGTCCTGCCGGGCACCACGCATGTCTGCGGCGACAGCCATACCTGCACGCTCGGCGCGTTCGGCACCCTTGCCTTCGCCGTCGGCTCGAGCGAGGTCGCGACCGTGCTCCGGCGCAGCGCTCTCGTCCTGGAGCGGCCGAAGACGCTCCGCGTTACGCTGACCGGCCGGCTCGGCCCACACGTCTATGCCAAGGACGCGGCCTTGCGCCTGCTCGCCGCACACGGCGTGAAGCTCGCCCTCGGCTATGTCGTCGAATTCGCCGGCCCCCTCGTCGCGAGCCTGTCGATGGAAGCCCGCATGACGCTCTGCAACATGGCGGCGGAAATGGGCACGCGCTACGCGCTCATTGCCCCCGACGACACGACCTTCGAGGCGCTCAGCCGGACGATGCCGGCATCACCCGAAACGGTCGAATTGGCAATCGCCCATTGGCGCCGGCTCCGCTCGGACCCGGATGCGGTCTTCGAGCGCGAGCTGGCGCTCGACGTCAGCGAGCTCACGCCGCAGGTGACTTGGGGCACGACACCCATGCAAGCGGTCGGTATCGATGGAATCGTGCCGGACCCGGCCGACACCGGCGACGCTGCCGCACGCGCAGGCACGGACCGGGCGCTCGCCTATATGCACCTAGAGCCCGGCCGGCCTCTCACGTCGATCCCGATCGACGCCGCCTTCATCGGCTCCTGCACCAACGCCCGCATCTCGGACCTGCGCGCCGCGGCGGCAATCCTCAAGGGCCGGAAAGTGGCCGACGGCATACGCGCCATGTGCACGCCCGGTTCGATGGCCGTGCGCGCCCAGGCCGAGGCGGAAGGGCTCGACCGCATCTTCGAGGCGGCGGGATTCGAATGGCGGAAATCCGGCTGCTCGAACTGCGCCGGCCGCGAGGGGCCGATCTGGCAAGGCCTGAGAGTGATCAGCTCGACCAACCGGAATTTCGAGAATCGCCAAGGGCCCGGAACTCGCACCCATCTGGCCAGCCCGGCGACGGTTGCGGCCTCGGCGGTCGTGGGCCGCATCGCGGACCCGCGTCCCTTCGCGGCAGGAGGCCGTTGACATGCCGGCCCCTCTCGTTCGCCTTCACGCGATCGCCCTGCCGCTGCTGCGCGACAACGTCGACACGGATGAACTGATCCCGGTCGCGGAAAATACCCGCGCCTCGACGTATGGCTGGGGCGACGGGCTGTTCGCCGCCAAGCGGTATCTCGCCGGCCCGGGGCGCGCGCCTGATCCGGACTTCATCCTGAACCGCCCGCCCTATGACCGGGCCGCGATGCTGGTGTCCGGTGCCAATTTCGGCTGCGGCAGCTCCCGCGAAAGTGCCGTCTGGGCCCTGCGCGACCACGGCTTCCGCGTCGTCGCCGCGATCAGCTTCAATGAGACCTTCAAGCGCAACTGCATCGTGAACGGCCTGGCCCCGCTGATCCTGGCGCGCGCGGATGCGGAGGATCTGGTCGGGGACATCGAGCGGGATCCCTTCGCCGGCGTCTCCGTCGATCTCGAACGCCTTGAACTGTCCCATGGCTCGCACCGCGGGCCGGCCGACAGCATCAGCTTTGATCTCGATCCTTTCTACCGGGCGCTCCTCATGACCGGCCAGACTGAGGACGACATGCTGGGCGCCTTGCAGCCAACGATCGACGCGCATCGCCATGCGATGCTCGCAGCTCAGCCGTGGCTCACCTCATGGGGACCGTGATCCAGCGTCATCGGCCCTCGACCCGCATTCCGCGCACAGCGCCGCGAAGTTCGCCACGACCGGCGCCGGATCGCCGGACCGGGTGACGAGGATGATCTCCGTCACCAGCGGCGGGCTGGTTCGAAGCGGTCGATAGACGACGCCGTCGCGACGCAGGCCGGCCAACACGGCCGGCACCAGCGCGATGCCGAAACCGGCCGCCGCGAGATTGATCGCCATGACATATTCAGGCGTCTCCTGAACGATGCGGGGCGCATGGCCGAGTGCCGCGAAGGCTGCGGCGATGCGCGCCCGCATTGTCCCGGCGCCGCTTCGGCCGCGCGGCAGAATGAGTGGTTCCTCGACCAAATCCGCCAGGTCGGCCGAGCGCCGGGCGGCGAGCCGATGGGCATCCGGCAGGACGACGACGAGGCCCTCGCTGAGGAAGGGCCGCCATTGCAGCGTGTCGGTCGCCGGCGCCGGTGATCGCATGAAGGCGACATCGATCCGGCGTTCCTCCAAGGCGGCCACAAGCTCGTTCGATCGGCCCTGAATGAGGCTGAACTCGACCTGGGGCCAGCGCTCGCGCGCCTGTTTCATCACCGCTGTCACGGGCGGTGCGAACGACGCGGTTTCCGTCATGCCGATGGCAAGCCGGCCGGCGAGCCCGCGCGCGGTTTCCTGGGCGATCAGCTTGGCGGCCGGCACGCGATCGAGGATCAGCTGTGCTTCGCGCCAGAAGGCGAGGCCTGCCTCGGTCAATTCGATGCCGCGCCCGACACGGCGCAACAGCGGCGTGTCCAGCTCCTCCTCCAGCGCCTTGATCTGCTGCGTCAGGGCCGACTGCGAGACATGCAGGCGCTCGGCCGCGCGCGTCACATGGCGGTCCTCCGCGACCGCGCAGAAATATCGAAGATGCCGGAGCTCCATATCGATCACTCTGCCTTATCAAACGGCGTCGATCAATCTATTGGACGGAGCGTTCCCGCAGCCGGAGAGTTCCGTGACACAGCACCGCGACTGAAGCGCGGCGGATGGGAGGAACGACCTTGGACGGGAAGACAAAAATCATCGCGGCACTCTGGTTCTTCCAGGTGGCCAACTACCTCGACCGAGTCGCCATCAGCTTCGCCGGCCCGTCGATCATGGCTGATCTCTCCCTGGATCTGGCGCGTTTCGGCGTCGTGTTGTCGTGCTTCGGGATCGGCTATTTCCTGGCGCAGGTCCCGGGTGGTCTGCTGGCCGACCGCTGGGGGGCGAAGCCGCTGCTGATCATCGCCCCGCTGTTCTGGGCACTCTTCACGGGCATGACGGGACTGGTCGCGGGCGTTGCGGGCTTCATCGCCGTGCGCACTTGCTTCGGCCTGTCGGAAGGCATCTCCAACGCCTGCTGCTACAAGGTCATCGGCGACCATTTCGATGCAGAGCGGCGGGCGCGCGCCATCGGTTTCTGGGCGACCGCCTTCGCCGTCGGACCTGCCTTCGCCGGGCCGCTGGTCAGCGCCTTGCTCGCAGCCCATGGCTGGCGCAGCGTCTTCTTTCTGATGGCGGCCCCGGCGCTCGTCGCGGCCCTCGTCAACGCCCGATACATTCCAGCGCGGCGTGCGGAACGGACGGGTATCGTCCCGGCCGGCGCCGAAGGCTCCTTTGCCGCGGCGCTGCGCCAGCCGGCCTTATGGCTGATGTCGATCGTCTATTTCGCCTTCAACATCGCCTACTGGGGCTATCTCAGCTGGATGCCGAGCTATCTGGCGCAGGCCCACCACGTCGACATCAAGGCGCTCGGCCTGGTGGGCGGCATCCCATATATCGCGGCACTCGGCGGACTGCTGCTCGCCGGCTGGCTCGCTAGCGGGCCGTGCCTTCGCCATCGGGCCCCGCTGCTGCTCGGATCCTATCTGAGCGCGGGCGCTTTCCTCTATCTTGCCTACGAAGCCCCCAGCCTGCCGTTGTCGCTCGCCGGCCTGTCGGGTGCCGCATTCTTCCTCTATGGCGGCCTCAGCCCGTTCGGCGCGATCGTGCTCGACCTGGCGCCGGCGCGATGCCGTGCTGCCTATGCCGGTATCGTCAACACCGCCGGCCAGGTCGGCGGCGCGACGGCGCCCGTCGTCGTCGGCTTTCTCGTCGGCGTCAGCGGCAATTTTTCGAGCGGCTTCGGCCTGATGATCGGCAGCCTTGTTTTGGCGGCCGCCGGTCTGCTGGGCGCCACCCGGTTGACGGCGACGCCGTCTGGAAGCGCGCTCCCCGCTCGTTGACTGCCGCGGCCGTCGCCCGGCCGAAGCGTCACTTCGGGGCGTACTGCATCTCGCCGTTGCCGAACGACCAGTCCTCCCGGCCCACATCGACCAGGCTGATCCAGATGTCCTGCTTGCGGATGCCCTGCTTCTCATGAAGCTCGTCGGCGATCTGCCGATAGAACTGCTGCTTCACCTCGGTCGACCGGCCGCCGACCCAGGTGACCTGGATGATGATGAGGTCCGGCGAATAGTCGACGCCGAGATAGCCCGCCTCCGGATAGACGATCTCGTCCGGCTCGTGGCGCGTGACGATCTGAAATCGATCGTTCACGGGCACATTCGCGACCTGGATCATCGCGTTGTAGACCGCGTCGCCGACGGCTCGGACGCGCTCGCGCGAGGCCGTCTTGCTCAAATCGATGCGAACCAATGGCATGACGCTGCCCTCCGCTGGGTCCCGGCCGCCACGGCGCCGATGCCAAGTGAGTTAGGCTCGACCCGCACGCTCTCGCTCTATCTCTACCACATGCCCCCGCTCGCGACCCGCTACCGCGGGCTCGGCAACGGGCAGGATGGCAGCCGTGACCCGATGGGGCGAGCGCTCTCAGGCAGCCTGCAGGTTCGAGAGGATCGTGTCGACCTCGACATTGAGGTGCGAGACGATCTGCTCCATGCCGCTCGCGGCCCCATGTACCTGCGAGGCTTGGGTGAACGTCGCCCGGACTTCCTCGGAAATATCGCCGATGAACCGGGTGACCTCCGCCGTGCCGCGCGCGGCCTCCTGAATATTGCGGGTGATCTCCTGGGTCGCAGCACCCTGCTCTTCGATCGCCGCCGCGATCGAAGAGCCGATCTCGTTCATCTCGGCGATCGTCTGGCCGATTTCCTTGATCGCATCGACGGCGGCCCGCGTCGCGGCCTGGATTTCGCCGATCTGGCCGGAAATCTCGCCCGTGGCCCGACCCGTCTGGGTCGCCAGCGCCTTCACCTCGCTTGCCACGACGGCGAAGCCCTTGCCCGCCTCGCCGGCCCGCGCGGCCTCGATCGTCGCATTGAGCGCCAGCAGATTCGTCTGGCTCGCGATCGTGTCGATCAACGAGATCACCTCGCCGATCTTGCCGGCCGCTTCGGCGAGCCCGGCCATCGCCCGATTGGTCCGCACGGTATCGTCCTGAGCCTTGTCCGCGATCGCGAGCGACCGCGACATCTGGCGGCTGATCTCGACCACGGAGGTCGCGAGCTCCTCGGTGGCGGCGGCCACCGTCTGGACGTTGGCGGACGCCTGGTCCGCGGCCGTGGCGACGCTGGTCGACCGCTCGCTCGCGTGGTTCGCGTTCGACGACATGACCTCGGACGAGCCGCGCATCTCGGCCGCGGCCTTCGTGACCGTCCCGACGGCGCGGCCGACGCTCGCCCTCAGGTCGTCGACCAGCTTCTGGACGAGCTTGCGGCTGCGCTCCTCCGCTTCTTCGCGGTTGCGGTCCTGGGCCAGGCGAAGCTGCGCCCGTTCGATGATGCTGCCCTGGAACACGGTCAGTGCGCGGGCGATGCGGCCGGTTTCGTTGGCCAGGTCGGCATGGGGCACCACGACGTCCGTGTCGCCCGCGGCGAGCCGATCCATCGCGTCGCACAACCGTCCGATCGGTCGCGTGATGCCGCGGCCCAGCACGAGCGCGATGCCGACGGAGCAGAACAGCACCACGGCGGCGATACCGCCGATCCAGGCGGCCTGCTGATACATGACGGTATCGATGTCGTCGGTATAGACGCCCGCCTGGATCGCCCATTTCCACGGCTCGTAGGGTGCCGAGAACTCCTGCTTCGGCGCCTCGGCGCCGCCCGAGGCACGCGGGATCATGAATTCGGAGAAGCCGCCGCCGCTCTGCGCCAGCTTGATCAGATCCTCGACCGTACGCCGGCCATGCTTGTCCGTCGCGTTGATGCGGTTGACGCCCTCGTTCTTCGGATTGGCGTGGACGAGGGTTGTGCCGTCATAGGCGTAGACGCCGTAGTAGTCGCCATCGCCCCAGCGCATGCCGCGGATCGCCTTCTTGGCCGCCTCCTGCGCATCGGCGAGCGTCATATGGCCGGCCTTGACCTCGTCGTCGTAGGTTGTGACCATCCGGACCACGCTCGTGACCATGTCGCGCAGCTTGTCCTCGCGCTCGCGCAGGATGATCTGGCGCACCGACCAGACCTGCTCGATCGCGATGCCGCCGAAGGCAACCGACAGCGTGATGATGATGAGCAGAAGCCGCTGGAAGATGCTCAGATTTTTCACGATTCCCTCGGAAGCTGACCAGGCCGCAGCAGAGCTCGCCCCGCGAATCATGGGACGATCGGGCCGGAAATTATTGGCACGCAAACGACGCTACAAGGCCAAGTTTTAATGCTTAGTTGACGCCCGCCCCGGATGCTTCGGCTGCCGGCCGGCCGGCAGCTCCGGAGCGTTTCAATCGCCGGCACCGTTCCTTAGCAACAATTCAATATAGACGAAAGATTAGGCTCATAATGAGCCAAACACAGATGAAAGATTAGGCTCACATTGAGCCAAACTCCGTAATCGCGGCCATCTGCCATTTGCTCTCTTTGAGCATTCCACAAATCAGGCACCCGTATAGTCCGTCGACCTTTACGAAAATTCGTCCGGGAACGATCTGTCGGCGCACAGTGCGACAAAATTTTCTACAGCCCGCCCGCCCCGTGATTGACATCTACATTTCAATCGCGCTAGAACATTTGCACACAAATAATTCGCCGTTGGGGCATTGCCGGACCGCTGTGCGCGGTAGCCACTTCTTCAGGGGACGGGGACACCATGTACGATCGTTTCATGGCGCTGAAGCTCATCGAGCTGTGGCTGGCCGAAGACATCGGCAACTACGATCTGACCGCGCAACTGATGGTCGACCCATCCGCTTCCGCCACCTTCTACATGAATGCGCGCGAGCCGATCACGGTCGCCGGCATCGAGGTCGCGGCGACCGTATTCCAGCACTACGATCCGCGCGTCGAGGTCAAGATCCAGGCGGCCGACGGCCAGCAGGTCGACAAGGGCACGCTGCTCATGGTCGTGAGCGGCCCGGCGCAGTCGCTGCTCACCGCCGAGCGCACCGCGCTCAACATCATCCAGCGCCTGTCCGGCATCGCGACCGAGACGCGCAAGTATGTCGCCGCGATTGCCCACACCAAGGCGCGCCTGCTCGACACGCGCAAGACCACGCCAGGCCTGCGCATGCTCGAAAAGCACGCGGCAGCCTGCGGCGGCGCGCTCAACCACCGGCTGGGGTTGGACAACGGCGTGATGCTGAAGGACAACCACATTGCCGTGTGCGGCAGCATCTCGAACGCTGTGGCGCGGGCCCGCCAGGCGGCGCCGGCGCTCACCAAGATCGAGGTCGAATGCGACCGCCTGGAGCAGGTGCGCGAGGCCGTCGCGGCTGGCGTCGACGTCATCATGCTCGACAACATGCCGATTCCCGAAATGCGCGAAGCCGTCGGCATCGTCGCCGGCCGAGCCCAGCTCGAGGCATCGGGCGGCATCCGGCTCGACACGATCGCGGCGATCGCCGAGACCGGGGTGGATTTCATCTCCACCAGCAAGCCTCTGCAGTCGGCGCCGGCCGTCGACATCGGCCTCGACGACTCGTTCTAGCCCGTAACGCCGGTCGGAGGGCGCACCATGCCGCGGGGCATCTTCTTTCTCGTCGTGGGAGCGAGCGGTGTCGGCAAGGACACCCTCATCGCTCGCGCGCTCGGGGAACTGGCGCCCACTGGACGCTACGTGCCGGTCCGCCGCGTCATCACCCGCGAGGCTGGCCCCGGCGAGGATCATGAGCCGGTCTCGATCGCGGAATATGAGCGGCGCCTGGCGACGAACGCCTTCATCCATGCCTGGGACGCCCACGGCCTGCGCTACGGCCTGCCGCGGGCGATCGAGAATGATCTTGCCGCGGGGCGGAACGTCGTCGCGAACGGCTCGCGCGCGTCGGTCGCAGCACTCGCGGATCGGGTGCACCCGCTGGTCGTGATCGAGATCACGGCACCGAAGGAAGTGCTGCGGGCGCGCATTCTGGAGCGCGGCCGCGAGACGGTGGCGGAGGTCGAAGCGCGTCTTGCCCGCGAGGTGGCACCCTTGCCCGCGAGAGTCGACCTCATCCGCGTCGCCAACGATTCGACCGTCGAGGAAGGGACAGAGCGCCTGATCGCGGCCCTCGAGGCAGCAAGCGCGCGCATGGCGCTCCGGCGACTGCCGATCCGGGCCGGCCGCGACAACATCGCCTATCTGCCGGCCAACAGCACGGCCGTCGCCTCGTCCAGCTATCTCGACGCCGGCCGCATGGATCTCGTCGGTTCCGGCCGCAGCATCCGCGCCAACGTCAATCTGGCCGAGCCCGACTGGCAATTGGCGCCGGGCGAGATCGGCCTGTCGTTGGAAGCGTTCGACCGCCTGGGCCTGCCCGAGGGCACGCCGGTCAACATCCGGCGCACCCCCTCCCCCGACAGCCGCGACCTGCTCCGCCGCAAGATTGCCGGACAGCGCCTCAGCACCGAGGCCTATGAGACGATCTTTCGCGACATCGTCGAGGACCGCTATCCGGAAAGCGAGGTCGCGGCCTTTCTCTTGAAGGCGATCCAGGAGCTCGACGACGAGGAGGTCGTCGCGGTCGCCCGGGCGCGCTGCCGCTTCATGCCGCGCATCGACTGGTCCGCCCCGATCGTCGTCGACAAGCATTCGCTGGGGGGCATCCCGGGCAGCCGCATCACCCTCATCGTCGTGCCGATCGTCGCGGCCCATGGGCTGCTCATCCCGAAGACATCGTCGCGCGCGATCACGTCCGCGTCGGGCACTGCGGACGTGATGGAGGCCTGCGCCCGCGTCGATCTCACGCCCGATGACGTGAGGCGCGTCGTACTCGAGACCGGCGGCTGCATCGCGTGGAACGGCCGGCTCAACCACTCGCCGCTCGACGACATCGTCAATGCCATCACCCGGCCGCTCGGCCTCGACAGCAACCGCTGGTCGGTCGCCTCGATCCTGTCCAAGAAATGGACGGCCGGCTCGACCCACGTCGTGGTCGACATGCCCTATGGACCGCGCGCGAAGCTCAAGAGCCTGGCGGAGGCGCTCGAGCTCGGGCGGCTGTTCGAGCTGGTGGGCCAGGGCCTGGGCCTCACCGTGCGGGCGATCCCGACCGACGGCAGCGCCGCGGTCGGCCGCGGGCTGGGTGTGGCACTCGAGCTCCGGGACGTGGGCCTCGTCCTGCGGAACGACCCGGCAGCGCCGCAGGATCTGCGGGAAAAGGCCTTGAGGTTCGTCGGCGAGATCCTGTCCTTCGCCCCGGACGTCGGCAATCGGATTACGGGACGCCGGCGCGCTGAAGAGATCCTGTCGTCGGGCGCGGCGGCGGCGAAATTCGAGGAGATCCGCGCCGCCCAGGGGCTGATCGAGCCGATCCGGCCGGGCCGCCTCAGCCACGTCGTGCGCGCGACGACACCTGGCGTCGTGCTCGACATCGACAGCTGGCACGTGACCGGCATCGCGCGCCGCGCCGGCGCGCCCGCCGACAAGACGGCCGGTGTCGATCTTGCCGCTTCGAAAGGCGATCTGGTTGACATCGGGGCGCCGCTCTACACGATCCATGCTGCCGCCGTGGCCGAACTTGAAGCAGCGGCTGCACTCGCGACACGCAACACCGGCTTCACCGTCGGCGACGCCAGAGCGAGCGCTTGATCGGCCAGTGCTTGACTAGGTGGTGCTTGACTGGGTGGTGCTTGACTGGGTGGTGCTTGACTGGGTGGTGCACGGGCCTCTTTGCGGGTTATCGCTGCATTCGAAGCCGCTACGATTGGAGAAACGCCATGGTGCGGGTAGTTAGCAGGATCTTCTCGGCGCTTGCGGTCACGACGGCTCTCGTGTTTTCGCTTGCCCGGCCCGCGGCGGCGGACGAGATCAGCATCACCCAGTGGGGCGCCAGCCTCTATGGCGCGCCGTTCGCGGTCGGCATCGAGAACGGCGACTTCAAGAAGGCCGGCATCGACATTACCGGCATCATCGGCTCCGCCGGCGGCGGCACCAGCGTGCGCAACATTCTGGCGAGCCAGACGCCCTATGGCGAAGTCGCGACGGCAGCGGCGCTCGCGGCAGCCCGCCAGGGCCTCGACATCGTGATCGTCAATACGGCGACCCACACGGTCGCCGAGTCGACGCTCGTCACCATGCCGAACTCGCCGGTCAAGACGCTCAAGGATCTGGTCGGCCAGAAGATCGCAATCACCTCGCCCAAGTCGACCTCCGAGATGGTGTTCCTGATGGAGCTGAAGCAGCTCGGCATCGACGCGTCCAAGATCCAGCGCGTCGCCTCGGGCGGCTATACGCAGGGGCTGACCATGCTCGAGAACGGCGCGGTGTCGGCCGCCGTGCTGATCGAGCCGCTGTCGATCATCCGCAAGGACAATTACCGGACGGTCGTGCGCGCCAAGGACATGCTGCCGGCGATGACGACGTCGGTCGGCATCACGACGCGCGAATTCGCCAAGGCGCATCCTGAGAAGATCCGGGCGATCATCGCCGGCCGCCAGCTGGCCGTGCAGCAGATCTATGCGGATCCCCGCGGGGCGGCGCAACTGGTCGCCAAGCAGTTCAACATGTCGCCCGAGCTGGCCGAGGTCGCGGTCGGCAACATGATCGCCCCGCGGATGTGGACCGAGGGCGGCTTCGACAAGGCCGAGCTCGATCGCATCGCAGAAGGGTTGAAGCTCGTCGGCGAGCTCAATGCTCTACCCGATTGGGATCATTTGATCGATGCTTCGTTCCTCCCGGATGATCTGAAGGCCAGCCAATGATCGCCCCATCGAGGACATTGCATCCTGTCGAACCGCTGCCCGAGCCGCGCGTCGCCGCCGCGCGCCTCACCGGCGTCACGCGGATTTACAGCACGGGCAAGAAGTCGCTTCATGCGCTGGGCCCGATCGATCTCGACCTCATCAAGGGCGAGTTCTTCTCCGTGGTCGGCCCCTCCGGCTGCGGCAAATCCACCCTGCTCGACGTGCTGTCGGGCCTCGCGCCGCCGACCGACGGCAGCGCCGAGTTCGAAGGCAAGCCGATCGCCGGCGTGCCGGAGGGCGTCGGCGTCGTATTCCAGGAGGACGCCTCGTTCCCCTGGCTGACGGTCGAGGCCAATGTCGCATTCGGCCTGCGCCGCGCCGGGGTCGATGGTGCCGAAATCGCCCGGCGGGTCGACTATGCCCTGGGCTTCATGGGCCTCCGGGATTTCAAGAAAGCGTACCCTGCACAACTGTCCGGCGGCATGCGCCAGCGCGTGTGCATCGCCCGCACGCTGGTCCTGCAGCCGCGCATGATCCTGCTCGACGAGCCGTTCGGCGCGCTAGACCAGCAGACCCGGCTGCTCATGGGCGACGAGCTCCTGCGCCTGTGGCGCGAGACGCACGCGACGGTCATGCTGATCACCCATTCGCTCGACGAGGCGACAATGCTGTCGGACCGGGTCGGCGTCATGTCGGCCCGGCCCGGCCTGTTCATCGAGACGATAGACACCGGCTGGGCCAAGGACCGGGACAGCCGGATCGTCGCCGATCCCCGCTTCGGCGAGATCAGCGGCCGCATCTGGGAGCGGCTGCGTGTCGAGACGATGAAGCACATGCAGCGCAGCGAGCGGGCCGCCGGCGCATGAAGCATCGCAGCCTCGTGACGGCCGGCGTCGTACTGGCCCTCGCCCTGGCGCTTGAGGTCGGCTGCCGGGCGGGCCTGGTCGCGCGGACGGTCATCCTGCCACCGAGCGAGGTCGCGGCCAGCCTCTACGACCTGCTGCGCTCGGGCGAATACACGAGCGCCATCCTCGCGACACTCGGCAACATCGCGATTTCGGCGGCGATCTCGATCGTCGGCGGGTTCATCAGCGGGCTTATCATCCATGCGAGCCGCTTCCTGCGTGCGGGGCTCGAGCCGTTCCTCGCCAGCTATTACGCGGTCCCGACATTCATCTTCTACCCCGTCTTCATCGTGCTGTTCGGGGTCGGCAGCGCCGCGATCATCGCCATCGCCGTGCTGATGGGTGTGGTCGCGATGATCACCGCGACGCTCCACGGCCTCGACCATCTGCCGCGCGTGTTGACGCGTACGGCGCACGTGCTGCGCCTGTCGCCGCTCAAGACCGCGCTGCTCGTCCAGCTGCCGGCGACAGCCCCCTATCTCTTCACCGGCATGCGGCTCGCGATCGCCTACGCCTTCATCGGCGTCATCGCTTCCGAATTCATCCTCGCCGGCGACGGGCTCGGCTACGCGATCGCGTACGCCTACAACAATTTCGAAAATCGGACGATGTACGCGCTGATGCTGCTGATCGTCCTGGCCGTGACGGCGGTGAACGCGGTGCTCGACCATTTCGATCGCCGCCTGCAGTCCCGCCTGCGCCGCTGAGGAGCTTGGATGCGCAAGATCTTCCCGCCGCTGACCATCGCGCTCGCCGTTCTTGTCGGCTGGCAGGTGCTGAGTGCCACGAGCGGGGCTCATGCCGTGGGTTCGCCCCTCGAGACCATGAGGATGCTGCTCCACATGATGGCGACGTCGCATTTCTGGCTCGATGCAGCCGAAACGGGCGCCGCCTTCGTCTGGTCGCTGGCCCTGTCGATCCTCTGCGGCTCACTCATCGGCGTGGCGCTGGGCGTGAGCCGGGCGAGCGGCGAGGTTTTCGAGCCGATCCTCGTCACGTTCTATGCTTTACCGAAGGTGACGCTCTATCCGCTGGTCCTGCTCGCCTTCGGCCTCGGCATGTCGGCCAAGGTCGCATTCGGCGTCATGCATGCGCTGGTGCCGATCACGCTCATGACCCGGAATGCCGTGAGCCAGCTGAAGCCCGTCTATTGGCGCACGGCCAAGACGCTGGGCCTCGGTCCCGCAGCGGCCGTGCGCCACGTCGTCTTTCCCGCGATCATGCCGGAGCTGGTTGCCGCCGTACGCATCGGCTTCTCGCTGAGCCTCCTGGGCGTGCTGATCGGCGAAATGTTCGCCTCAAAGCGCGGCCTCGGCTATGCCGCGATCAATGCCATGGGCCTGGGCGACATCACGACCATCATGGCGATCGGCATCTTTCTCGCCGCGGTCGCCATCGCGATCAATATCGGGCTGCTCACGATCGAGAGCGCCGTGCGGCACGCGCCGGCCGCGCGCTGACTGCCGTCACGGGTTCAGCTCGCGGATCAGGTCGATGAGCGCGCGCAGGCCCGCCGGGACGTGGCGGCGACCCGGATAATAGAGGCAGATCCCCGGATAGGGCGGCGTCCAGTCCTCGAGCACCGGGATGAGGCGCCCGTCGGCGACATGGCGGGCGACCGCCCATTCGTTGACGAACGCGAGCCCTTCACCCGCGAGCGCCGCCTCGACCATGAGCGAGGATTCGTCGAGCGTGAGCGAACCCGGCACATCGATCGCGACGCGCTCGCTGCGGCGCTCGAATTCCCAGTGCCAGACGGCGCCGCTCGCGAGCCTCGCGCGAATGCAGCGCTGCCGCAGCAGGTCGCCCGGAACAAGGGGAACGGGGAAACGCGCGAAGTAGGCCGGCGCGCCAACCACGATCGTGCGGATCTCGCCGCCGATCGGCACGGCGATCATGTCCTGCGGCACCGCCTCGGCGAGCCGGATGCCGGCGTCGAACCCCTGTTCGACGATGTCGATGAGGCGGCCCTCCGTGACGAGCGTCAGCTTCATCTCGGGATAGCGGCGGAGATATTCGAGGAACAGCGGCGTCAGGATCATGCGCGCAGCGCCGACCGAGCTGTTGATCCGCAAATGGCCGGCCGGTGTCTCACGGTGGCTGTTGATCGCCTCAACCGCGCGATGGATGTCGCCCAGTGCAGGCACGATCTGCGCGAGGAACTGCTCGCCCGCGTCGGTCAGCGAGACGCTGCGCGTCGTCCGGTTGAACAGCCGCACGCCGAGCCGCGCCTCGAAGGCGGCGACCGCATGGCTGAGCGCCGACGGCGACAGGCCGAGCTCGGCCGCGGCCGCCCGGAAATTGCGGAGGCGCGCCACCGCGACGATCGCGTCGAATTCGGCGAGGCTAGCGGTCATTGTACTATTTTATGCATTACCACATGCCAATCTATCCGACTTATTCGAGCAATTGTCACCTCCCATATCGACCACCGAGAAGGAGGGGCATCCCATGGAATTGATCGACAAGGTCTATATCGACGGCGCGCTGGTGACGCCGCACGGCGCGGAACTGTTCGACCTGCACAATCCGGCGACCGCCGAGGTGATCGGCCAGGTCCGCCTGGGCGACGAGGTCGATGCCCGCACGGCGATCGCCGCTGCAAAGCGCGCATTTCCCCAATTCGCGCGCACGGGCAAGGCCGAGCGCATCGGCTGGCTCGAGCGCATGGCCGCCGCGGTCACCGCGCGTGCGGCCGATCTGAGAGAGGCGGTGATCGAGGAGTACGGCGCGCCAGCGGCCCGCGCGGAATGGACGACCGCTTACGCGGCAAGCGTGCTCCGCGATGCCGCGCGCACGCTCGACCATTATGACTTCTCCCGCCGGATCGGCACCGCGCGCGTCACCATGGAGCCGCTCGGCGTCGTCGGCGTCATCACGCCCTGGAACGCCAATGCCGGCTTCATCTGCTCCAAGCTCGCCATGGTCATCGCGTCCGGCTCGACCGCAGTCGTGAAGCCGAGCGAGATGAGCGCGCTGCAGACCCGCATCGTCATCGAAGCGCTGCACGAAGCCGGCGTGCCGCCCGGCGTCTGGAACATCGTCAACGGCCGGGGCGAGACGGTCGGCGCCGAGCTCGCCCGCCACCCGGATGTCGCCAAGATCAGCTTCACCGGCTCGACCGCCACCGGCCGGGCGATCCTGCGGGCCGGCTCAGAGACCTTCAAGCGCACGACGCTCGAGCTCGGCGGCAAGTCGCCGATGGTGATCCTGGACGACGCCGATTTCGCAACGGCCGCGCCCCTGGCGCTCCAGGCGGGCTTCATGAACAGCGGCCAGGCCTGCCTCGCCGGCACGCGCATCCTGGTGCAGCGCGCCCGGCTCCAGGAATTCGAAACGGCCGTCGTCGCGGCGCTACAGCACTGCAAGGCCGGCGATCCGCGGGATCCCGAGACCGCCATCGGGCCGATGGTGAGCCGGCGGCAGTGGGACCGCGTGCAATCCTACATCCGCGAGGGCGAGGCCGAGGGTGCGCGTCTCTTGGCCGGCGGCACCGGCCTGCCGGACGGTGTCGACCGCGGCTGGTTCGTCAAGCCGACCGTCTTCACCGATGTCCGCAACGACATGGTCATCGCCCGCGAGGAGATCTTCGGCCCTGTCCTGGCGATCATCCCCTACGAGACGGCGGACGACGCGGTCGCCATCGCCAACGACACCGACTACGGCCTCCACGCCTATGTCGTCGGCGCCGACGTGGAACGCGCCCGCCGCGTCGCCGATCGGCTCGTGGCCGGCCGCGTCATCATCAACGGCGCGCCCATGGAACCCCTCGCCCCGTTCGGCGGCTTCAAGCACTCCGGCATCGGCCGGGAAAACGGCGTGTTCGGGCTCGAGGCCTATCTGGAGCCGAAGGCCGTGATGGGCTAGGTAGGCATGGGCTAAGGGGGCATGGGCTATGGGGAGCTCGCCCCCTCGGCCAATCCCTCGAGCGTCGCGTCGAGGAGTGCCCTGAGGCGAGCAAGCCGGCGCAGGTCGCGGTGATAGCCGACCCAGACGTCGCGCCCGGGCGGCGGTTCTCCAACGTCGACGAGTTCCAACCCAGGCATACGGTCACCGAGCGGCCGCGGCAGCACGGCGAAGCCGGCGCCGGCGGCAGTGAGTTGCGCCTGCGCCTCGCGGTTGTTGCTGCGGAACGCGACATGGGCATGCGGCAGCAGTCGGCGCAGCCATAGGACATCGGGCAGCTCGCCGAATGCCGCGTCCATGGTCACGAGCGCGGCGCCCGCCCCGTCGCCCAGCACGGGCGGCGGGGTGCCCGGCGCCGCATAGAGCGCATAGTCCATGTGCATGGCCTTGCGCTGGATGATCTCCGGCTCGTCAAACGGCCGGATGCGGAACACCAGATCGGCCTCGCGCCGGGCGAGGCTGAGGAGCCGAGATTCCGTCAGCAGCTCGATCGTGATGCGCGGGTGCGCCTTCAGGAACGGCGCGAACAGCGGCGCCAGCACATGGACGCCGAACCAGTCGGACGACGAGACGCGCAACAGCCCGTCGAGCCCGGCCCCTTCGCCCGCGAGCTGGCGCTCGAAGGCGATCGCCTCCTCCTCCATCCGCTCCGCATGGCGCAGCACAGCAGCCCCTTCGTCAGTTAGCACGAACCCGTCGCGCGTGCGCTGGAACAGGGTCTGGCCGACCGCCGCCTCGAGCGCCCGGATGCGTCGCCCCATGGTCGGCTGCGTCTGGCCCAGGCGCCGGGCCGCGGCGCCGAGCGTGCCCTCGCGCGCCACGGCCAGGAAGATCCTGAGGTCGCTCCATTCCATGCAGCCGATCA
This sequence comes from Aliidongia dinghuensis, assembly GCF_014643535.1. Classification (NCBI taxonomy): domain Bacteria; kingdom Pseudomonadati; phylum Pseudomonadota; class Alphaproteobacteria; order Rhodospirillales; family Dongiaceae; genus Aliidongia; species Aliidongia dinghuensis. The sequence continues at coordinate 18,299 of NZ_BMJQ01000036.1, forward strand.
TGCATTTCTGCATGAATATCGTTCAATAGCTTTCATTTCCGATCGATCTGGCATGGGCCAGATTCACACCATCGATGTTCGACCAGGAGTTCCCGATCATGTCCCTGCCCCATTCGATGCGCGCGCTCGTGCTCGAAACCTACGGCCAGCCGCTGGTCGCCCGAACGCTGCCGGTGCCGACGCCCAAAGCCGGCGAAGTGCTGGTGCGTGTCGCGGCGAGCGGCGTCAATCCGCTCGACCTCAAGATCAAGGCTGGCCAAGCAGCCCACGCCCAGATGCAGCCCCCGGCCGTGCTCGGCATCGATCTCGCCGGCACGGTCGTCGTCGTCGGCCCCGGCGTCGACCGCTTCCGGCCGGGCGACGAGGTCTATGGCATGACCGGCGGCGTCGGCGGCCTGCAGGGCTCGCTCGCGGAATATGCCGCGGTCGATGCCGACCTGCTGGCGCTGAAACCGGCAAACCTCACCATGCGCGAGGCGGCGGCGCTGCCGCTCATCTTCATCACCGCCTGGGAAGGGTTGGTCGATCGTGCCGCTGTCCGCGCCGGTCAGAAGGTGCTGGTCCAGGGCGGCGCCGGCGGCGTCGGCCATATCGCGATCCAGCTCGCCAAGGCCTACGGTGCCGAGGTGTTCGCGACGGACGGCGCCGCCAAGCGGGAGATCATCGAGCGCCTGGGCGCCACGGCGATCGACTACAAGACCACGACCGTCGCCGACTACGTCACGGCCCATACCGACGGCGCGGGCTTCGACATCGTCTATGACACGGCCGGTGGCGCCTCGCTCGATGCGTCGTTTGAGGCGGTCCGCGCCTATGGCGGCCATGTCATGAGCTGCCTCGGCTGGGGCACCCACGCGCTGGCGCCGCTGTCGTTCAAGGCCGCGACCTACTCCGGCGTCTTCACGCTCATGCCGATGCTGACCGGCAAGCACCGCGCCCACCACGGCGAGATCATGGCGGCCGCGACCAAGCTCGTCGAAGCCGGCAAGCTCGCGCCTCGGCTCGATCCGCGCCGCTTCACGCTGGAGGCGGTCGAGGACGCCCATGCTGCGCTCGCGAACCGCTCGGCCCAGGGGAAGATCGTAGTCGAGGTCGCCGCGTAGCCCCGGATCAGGGCACGTCCACCCAGGCGCCGGCCGCGGCCGAACGCGCGAAGCCGTCGATCACCCGCTCGATCGCAAGCGCCTCCTCGAAATCGAAGCGCGGCCGCGTGCCGGCCGCGATCGCCCGCAGGAACTCGGCCGCCTCGATCACCTTCAGATCATTGAAGCCCAGCCCGTGGCCGGCGGCCGGGCAGAACCGGTCGAACGGCGGATGCAGCGGCCCGGTCAGGATCGTGCGGAAGCCGCGCGTCGCGGGCTCGCCCGCCGCCTCGAACAGCTGCAGCTCGTTCATGCGCTCCTGGTCGAAGACGAGCGTGCCGCGCGAGCCATGGATCTCCCAGGCGAGCCGGTTCTTGCGCCCCCAGGCGACGCGGCTCGACGCGAGCACGCCGGAGACGCCGCTCTCGAACTTTACGAGGGCGTGCGCCAGGTCGTCGTTCTCGACCTCGGCCATCCCGCCGCCCGGCACCGGCCGCTCGCGATGGACCGTCTCCACTGCGGCGGCGAGGCGCACGACGGGACCCACCAGCAGGTGGGCCATGCTGAGGAGATGCACGGTGATGTCGCCCAGGGTGCCGAGACCGGCCTCGGCGCGCCGGCAGCGCCAGGACCAAGGCAGCGCCGGGTCGGCCATGTAGTCCTCGTCGACGATGCCGCGGAAATGCAGGATGCGGCCCAGGGCTCCCGCCTCGACCAGGTGCCGGGCATGGGCGATCGCCGGGTTGCGCACATAGTTGTAGCCGACGATCGTCCGCCCGGCCGCACGCCGGGCCGCCGCCGCCATGGCTTCGGCGTCCTCGAGCGTCAGCGCCATCGGCTTCTCGCAATAGACATGCTTGCCGGCCTCGAGGGCGGCGACCGCGATCTCGCGGTGCAGCCCGTTCGGCACGGTGATGGAGACCAAGTCGACCGCCGGGTCTTCGACGACCCGGCGCCAGTCCGTCGTCGAAGCCGCGAAGCCGAAGGCTTGGGCACAATGCCGGGCGCGCGCCGCGTCCACGTCGCACAGCATGCGCAATTCCGGCCGCGGCACCGCGTCCTCGAACGCAGCCTTGACCGCGTTGAAGGCGAGCGCGTGGCACTTGCCCATGAAGCCGGTGCCGATGAGCCCGATGCCGATCGTGTCCATCGCCCTGCTCCCTCTAGGATCAATCGACATTCAGGATTCACGGATGGCTGAATATGTGATTCATGAGACGCCAGATTCTTCGATCTGGGGTCTGGTTGATGACCAAGCGGTACGAGCTTTCGCAAGCCCAGTGGCGTCGG